>JBDLUG010000025.1:0-12726 GCA_039805405.1 Bacteroidota bacterium | reverse complement strand
TCAGCCTGAAGCTTCGGGCAAGATCCAAACGGCCATGCTGATCTCGGCTGCCTTCATTGAAGGTGCCGGTTTGTTCGGTATCGTTGTATCGCTGATCAAGTAAGAAACGCATTCCATTCCCGAAGCCTGGACCATGTCCGGGCTCGGGATTTGGCGTTTTTTCTGAAAAATAGCATCTTATGGACTTACTAACTCCCGCGTTTGGCCTTGTCTTTTGGACGGTCCTCGTATTCGTTATTCTTTTAGTTCTTTTGCGCTCACTGGCGTGGAAGCCGATTCTGAATGCGGTCAATTCCCGCGAAGAAGCAATCGATCAAGCACTCAAGCAGGCTGAAGCCGCTCGTGCAGAGATGGGCCAACTCAAGTCGGCCAACGAGCAACTTCTCAAGGAAGCGCGCGAGGAGCGTGAGGCCATTGTAAAAGAAGGCCGCGCCATGCGCGACGCTATGGTTGCCGAGGCCAAGGAATCCGCTTCAGTCGAAGCCGCGAAAATCCTTGAGTCTGCGCGCACCCAAATTCACCAAGAAAAAATGGCGGCCGTTACGGAACTTAAAAATCAAGTTGCGCAGCTGGCAGTTGATATGGCTGAGAAAGTTTTGCGTGCCGAGTTGGCCCAGCCCGAAGTGGCTAAGGCGAACATTGATCGCGACCTTAAAGACCTCAACCTGAATTAAGATGAGCCTATCGTCTCCCCGCTACGCCAAAGCTTTGCTCGACCTCTCTGAGGAGCGCGCGCTGTCTGCTGCTGTGGCAGAAGACATGGTATTTGTCCGCGAGGCACTGGCTTCAAGTCGCGACCTACAGGTGTTTTTATCGAGCCCAGTGGTTAAGCCCTTCCAAAAAAAGAAGGTCCTGTCTCAGGTCTTTGCAGGGTTGAGCGAGTTGAGTCAAAAGTTCATCACGCTCGTCGTCGACCACGGTCGTGAAGCATCGCTCTCACAGATTGCGGTCAACTACATGGAGGCCTACCGCCGCCGTCTTGGAACGGTTTCGGCCAAGGTTTCATCGGCCGTAGCCCTGAGTGCCTCACAGCGCGCACAGATCGAAGCGGCTATTTTGGCCTCTGGAGCGAAGTCGGTTGAGATTACCGAAGAAGTTAACCCTGACCTCATTGGGGGCCTTGTCGTTCGCGTGGGCGACAAGCAAATTGATACGAGCATCGCGCAGTCGCTGCGCAGCCTGGACCGCTCGTTCCAAAAGAATTTATACATCGCTGATTTCTAATTATTCGAATCATGGCAGACGTCAAACCCGCCGAAATTTCTGCGATTCTTCGCCAGCAGCTTTCGGGCTTTACCTCTGAAGCAGAGCTTCAAGAAGTTGGAACCGTCCTTCAAGTAGGTGACGGTATCGCCCGTGCCTACGGTCTTCAAAATGCCCAGTCGGGCGAACTCGTTGAGTTTGAGAGCGGCCTTCGCGGTATCGTCCTCAACCTTGAAGAAGACAACGTTGGTATCGTACTCCTCGGCGCCGCAGAGGGCATCAAAGAAGGATCTACGGTGAAGCGCACCGGCGTCATCGCCTCCATCAATGTGGGCGAAGGAATGGTTGGCCGTGTGGTCGACACCCTCGGAACCCCAATTGACGGAAAGGGCCCAATCGAAGGTGAGCGTTTTGAAATGCCTCTTGAGCGCAAGGCCCCAGGTGTAATCTACCGCCAACCCGTGAACGAGCCACTTCAGACAGGTATCAAGGCTATTGACGCCATGATTCCCGTTGGCCGCGGACAGCGTGAGTTGATCATCGGTGACCGCCAAACGGGTAAGACCACGGTGGCGATTGATACCATCATCAACCAAAAGGAATTCTACGACAAAGGAGAGCCCGTATACTGTATCTACGTGGCCATTGGTCAAAAGGGATCTACGGTAGCGGCATTGGCTAAGAACCTTGAAGACAAGGGAGCCATGGCCTACACGACGATCGTTGCGGCAAACGCGGCTGATCCTGCTCCGATGCAGTTCTATGCTCCGTTTGCAGGTGCTGCCATTGGTGAGTACTTCCGCGACACCGGCCGTCCTGCATTGATCATTTACGATGACCTTTCGAAGCAGGCTGTTGCCTACCGTGAGGTGTCGCTTCTGCTCCGCCGTCCTCCGGGCCGCGAAGCCTACCCTGGAGACGTATTCTACCTGCACAGCCGCCTTCTTGAGCGCGCCGCAAAGGTGATCAAGGACGACGCGATTGCGTCGCAGATGAACGACCTCCCAGTGTCGCTCAAGGGTAAGGTAAAAGGTGGCGGATCCCTCACGGCACTTCCAATCATTGAGACTCAAGCGGGTGACGTATCGGCCTACATTCCGACCAACGTGATTTCGATTACCGACGGCCAGATCTTCTTGGAGGCTGACCTCTTCAACTCGGGTGTGCGCCCTGCCATTAACGTAGGTATTTCGGTATCTCGCGTAGGTGGATCGGCGCAAATCAAGCCGATGAAAAAGGTTGCAGGAACCTTGAAGCTCGACCAAGCTCAGTACCGCGAGCTTGAGGCCTTTGCAAAGTTCGGTTCCGACCTCGACGCTGCCACAATGAATGTCATCAACAAGGGTCGCCGCAACGTGGAGATTCTGAAGCAGGCAGTGAATTCACCGATGAGCGTTGAGAAGCAAGTTGCAATCATTTACATCGGAACCAAGGGCATGCTCAACAGTGTTCCTGTGAACAAGATCAAGGCGTTTGAAGTCGCGTTCATCGAGTACATGGAGGCCAAGCACCGCAACATTCTCGACGCCATTCGCGGCGGAGCCTGGGGCGATGCAGAGATTGGCGCCATCGAGGCAGCTGCAAAAGAGATCATTCCGGCCTACGCCAATTAATTTCTGAACGATGGCGAACCTCAAGGAACTCCGCAACCGTATTTCGTCGGTATCGAGCACGATGCAGATCACGTCGGCCATGAAAATGGTTTCGGCGGCGAAGCTGAAGCGCTCGCAAGATGCCATTGTACAAATGCGTCCGTATGCGGAAAAACTTGGTGTGCTCATGGCCAACGTCAGTGCTACGCTAGACGCTACCGAGAATCCATTCATCACAAAGCGCCCCATTCAGCGCGTGCTCGTGGTGCCCATGACGGCCAACCGCGGACTTTGTGGTGCATTCAACTCTTCAGTGCTGAAGCGCACCAAGTTGGTCGTGGAACGCTACGAAGCTCAAGGCGCTGCCGTAGAGCTTTTTGCGGTAGGCAAGAAGGGCCGTGACCAGCTGAGTAAGCTCAATACCCTTGCGGGTAGCGACATTGAAGCGGTGGCCAATGTTACGTTTGAGGCGGCACGCAGTATTGCACAAGACGCCATGGACAAGTTCATCGACGGCACCTATGATGAGGTGGTGGTAGTGTACAACCAGTTCAAGAATGCGGCGGTACAGTTGATTCGCGAAGAGGTAGTGCTTCCGATTCAGGTTCCAAGTGTTTCTGCTGCTGGAGACTACCTCTACGAGCCCAACAAAGAGGATTTGCTGCTGAGCTTGATTCCGACCCACATTCATATTCAGTTTTTTAAGGCGCTGCTTGATTCGCAGGCTTCTGAGCACGGTGCGCGAATGACGGCAATGCACAAGGCCACCGACAATGCTAAGAGCATGCGCGACGGGCTGAAGTTGGACTACAACAAGGCGCGCCAAGCCGCGATCACCAACGAGATTCTCGAAATTGTAGGCGGTGCCGAAGCCCTCAACGGCTAAGCACTTCTTGCGGTTTTGTGTTTTTTTCAGGCCCCACTGGGGCCTGTTTTTTTTGATAGCTCTTCATCAATTGCACTTGGCGCTCTGCGAATTATCTTGGCGGGATGAACTCTGTACTCCGTTCCGCACTATTGGTCGCCGCGTTGGCGACGTTCGGCCCTCAGGCAGCCGCCCAATCGAAGTCTAAGAAGAAGGGCAAGGCGCCGGTGAGCGCCCCGGCCCCGTCCGAGAAGAAGGTGACCATTGCGTCAAAGCTCAAAACCACGGTCGCGTACGATGGCCTTATGAAGGTCTACCAAGATACCGTAGACGGCAAGCTCTACCTCAAACTGAGCGCGGACCAGCTGGGCCAAGAGTTTATTTACTGGAGCTATGCAGAGAATGGTGTGGCGAGCGTGGGGTTCAACCGCGGATCGTTTCGTGCCAATGAGGTCTTTGTAATTCGCCGCTATTTTGACCACATTCAGTTTGAAACCCAAAACACGGGCTACTACTTTGATCCGAATTCCGCGCTGAGTAAGGCGGCAGAGGCCAACATTAGCCCCGCAGTGCTGCTGAGCGAGAAGATTGTCGCCGAGGATCGCGCCAGTGGCGAAGTACTTATCGATGCAACCGGGCTGTTTTTGGGAGAGGCACTCGATCGCGTGAAGGCCCCGGCTCAACCCGGTAGTCGTGAGTTTGGCCTAGGCTCGCTGAGTAAGACCAAGTCCCGCGTGGCTAAAGTCCGCGCCTACCCTGAAAACACAGACGTCGTCGTAGACCTAGTGTACGACAATCCGAATGCCGTGGGAGGCGGCCCAGACGTGACGGACGCGCGCTACGTGACCGTGCGCCTGCAGCACAGCATTTTGGCGATGCCGGCTGGTGATTTTGTTCCGCGCCGCGACGACCCGCGCGTGGGCTACTTTGGCCAGCAGATCAACGATATGACGAGCCCCAAGGCCGCCAACTACCGCGACGTCATCAACCGTTGGAAGTTGGTGCCAAAGAACCCTGAAGAGGCGGTTAGCGAGCCCGTAGAGCCCATTACGTGGTGGATTGAGAACACGACTCCGCTCGAGTTTCGCGACGTTATACAGCGCGCCGGGGCGGCCTGGAACGAGGCGTTTGAAAAGGCAGGGTTCCGCAATGCCGTGGTGGTAAAGGTTCAGCCCGACAGTGCCGACTGGGATGCCGGCGACATTCGCTACAACGTGCTGCGCTGGACCTCAAGCCCATTCCCGCCGTTTGGCGGCTATGGCCCGAGCTTTACCAACCCCCGCACCGGCCAAATTTTGGGTGCCGACATCATGTTTGAGTACGTGTTTGTAGCCAACCGACTGAAGCAAGCCGCACTGTACAACAACCTTGGCCTGGTAGATGCCCTAGCCGCCGACGGGGACGAGCACGCTGAGGGCCACGAAGCCTGCCGCGCGGGCCACTACCTTCAGCAGTCGGCGCTCTTTGGAATGCAGGCTCTTGCCGCTGCCGGAGCCACGGACGAGCAGAAGCAGCGCTACCTCGAGGAATCCCTCTACTACCTCGTGCTGCACGAAATGGGCCACACCTTTGGCCTGAACCACAACATGAAGGCGTCGCAGCTGCACTTGCCCAAGGACCTTCACAACCGTGCGCTGACTGAGCAGGTGGGCCTTGTGGGCTCGGTGATGGACTATCCGGCGGTCAACATTGCGCTGGACCCCGCCAAACAGGGCCAGTACTTCACGACCAAGCCCGGCCCCTACGACCTGTGGGCCATTGAGTACGGCTACAGCCCGGCTTTGGCAGATGCCGATGCCGAAGAAGCTCGCTTGCAGCAAATTCTGGCCCGCAGCACAGAACCTGCGCTGACCTTTGGCAACGACGCCGACGACATGCGTTCGCCGGGCAAGGCGATTGATCCGCGCGTGAATGTCAACGACATGTCGGGTGACGCAATCACGTACAGCATTGAGCGGTTTCAGCTCGTCACTAAACTTTACGGAACCTTGCTCAGCAACTACCGCCAAGACGGCCAGAGCTACCAGGAGCTTGTGCAGGCGTATGCGATTTTGGGCGGAGAAATGAACAACGCCGCTGCGGCAATCAGTCGCTACATCGGTGGCGTCTACGTGGAGCGCGGATTCAACGGCCAGCCCGGGGCAAAGGATCCGTTCACGCCGGTTTCGCTTGCCGACCAAAAGCGTGCGATGAACGCCCTGCGGACGTACTTGTTTGCGCCCAACGCATTTGATGCGGCGGCCCCCGTGTGGAAGTACCTGCAGCAGCAGCGCCGCGGATTCGGATTCTTTAGCCAGACCGAGGACCCCAAAATCCACGACCGAAGCCTTGCAATGCAGCGCAACGTGCTGGCGCACGTGCTGCACCCCGTGGTGATGAAGCGCCTGACGGACACCAAACTCTACGGCAACCAGTACAGCGCGGCCGCAATGACCACCGACCTTACCGACGCCATCTTTGCGGCGGACTGGACCACTTCGGTCAACGGATTCCGTCAAAATCTTCAGATTGAGTACGTAGATCGATTGATTGATATTGCGGGATTGGGCGAAAAAGCGGTTCCGGGTTACGACCGCCCGTCGCAGTCGGCAGCCTTGGCCCAAATTCAGCGCATTCGCCAGCTGGTGCGCAGCAATCCGGGCGTGGATGCCGAAACCAAAGCCCACCGTGCGCATTTGGCCCTAAAATTGGAGAAGGCCCTGGACTAAGTCCTAAGAGCCATGCGAATTACCCTACGCGTCCGAATCTTCATCGCCATGTTTATGCTGGTGGTGCTGGGTTTTGGCGCCACAGGTATTGTCAGCCTTTTGCACTTTAAAGCAGAAGAGGTTGAGTACCGCCGCGAGCGCCTCAAGCGCAAGGAGCAGTCCATGGAGGCCCACGTTGCGCACGAGCTGAAGCGCGCGTTGGGCTCAAACATCAGCGAATCAGACCTGCTGGCGGTGCTTCACGAGGAGCTCTGCGCGATTAGCAGCATTCACCAAATGGACGTGGCGCTGTACACGATGGGCGGCGAACTGCTGCTGTCTTCGAACATGACGTTGGTTGACGATGGGATGCTTCCTTCGCGACTTCCGGAGTTGGTCCACAGCCAGCGAAATCAGATTTTGAGTATTGCGAGCGCCGACCAAACTGAAGATGAAATGCTTTTGTACACGGCAGAGCTTGAAGATGCTTCGGGGCTGCCGGTTGCGCTGATGGTGGTTCCGTACGACTCAAAAATTGAACGCCCCATAGAGGATATGGACTTCTTTCGCGCGCTGGCGTGGCTTCACTTAGTGCTGTTTGTGGCCGCAACCTACTTTGCCTACCTGCTGTCGCGAAGCATTACGCAAGGACTCGATGCCGTGGGTAGCGCGATGAAGGGTAATCCCGAAGACGGCTCGAGCAATCCGCGACCTGTAGCCTGGAAGTCTAAGGATGAGATCGGACAGCTCGTGGATTCGTACAACCGAATGGTTCACGAGACCCAAGAGAATGCGAAGGCACTTGCGCTTGCCGAAAAAGAGAATGCATGGCGCGAAATGGCCCAGCAAGTGGCGCACGAGATCAAGAATCCGTTAACGCCCATGCGTTTGATGACGCAACTTCACGCGAGCAAGGCGACCAACCTCACGCCAAAAGAGGTTAAAGACTTTTCTGAAGCGATGCTCGCCCAAATTGATGCAATGTCAGCTGTTGCGGGAGACTTTAGTGAGCTCGCGAAGATCACGACTGGAGTGCTTCGCCCGGTGGATTTAAATTCGGTGCTTCGGCGCATTCAGCTGGCCTATCCCGGGCTTGAATTGGCCATGCCGCCCGGTGATTGGGTGGTTCGCGGAACCGAAGATTCGCTGCTCAGAGTGTTCAACAACCTTCTGAACAATGCGCTGGATGCGGTGCCCAATGGCCGGACCCCTTCGATGGCCCTTACGGTTCGCGACGACGAGGGAGCCGTGTTGATTTCAGTGAGGGACAACGGGAGTGGAATTGATTCCGCACGTTGGGAAGCCATTTTTGAGCCGCACTTTACCACCAAGTCCACAGGATCAGGGCTTGGATTGGCCATGGTCAAGTCGATCGTGACCGGAATGGGCGGCCGAATATGGATTGAGTCGTCAGACGCGCACGGAACTGAGGTTATGCTTCGGATTCCGCGCGCTGAATCTGAATGATTTGCTGCGTGCCCCCAAAGCGTTCGGGGCGAAGCGTGCTTCGGTAGCCCTGCGGAATCAGCTGGGCCCAGTCTCCTTGGCTGAAGTACACGCTAGCATAGGATTCAGGCTTCAGTTGGTCTTCGAGCTCGGGGAGCGCAGATTCTTCAGTGGCAGCGTACGTGCGCGTCTGCGGCACAAAGTCGTGGAGGGTAACCAGAAGCACTCCGTCGGGCGTGAGTTGACCGCACAAGCGGTGCAGTTCGGCGCGTGCCACGTCAATGTGCAAGTGTGTAAATACGGAACCGGCGACAATAAGGTCTGCGGGCTGGCCATCCCAAGGCTGGGCACCCCATTGGGTTTGCTGAAAGGCCATTGCGGCAGCTTTGGGGTCGTAGACCCAACGCTGCGCGTGGGCGAATTCTAGAGCTAAAAAACGTCCGACACGGCCGTACCCGCCCCCGAAGTCCAGGACGCTCGCAGCCGCTGGTGAAGCGCGCTTGGCGACTTGGGCGAGCTCGCGGCCCGTGGCAAAGTACTCGGTGGTGGCGCGAACCCAGGTTCCGCCCGAAGCGCTCAAGGGGTAGCGAAACATGGCGTCGGCGCGGTGAATTGCGGTGGATACGTTGCCAAGCCCGTCGGGCAACCACGGAAGGTTCAGCGTCTCAGGCAGGTGCTGCTGCTGCACCGCCGCTAGGGCGTCCACGCGGCGGCGCAGGACGTCAAGGGCGTCGCGGTTTTCGCCGATGCCCGACTTGTTTTGAAACCAACGTTGAAGGCGCTTGAGCACAGAAAGTATCTTTGGAACGGCCAAAGTACGCCATCTCTCCAACCCAACACGAAGTATTATGTCTAGTGTACGCCTCGAAGTCCGCGACCGCGTTGCCTTTTTGACGATTGACCGCCCTGAAGCGTTAAACGCGTTAAACGCTCCTACCATTCAGGCGCTGCACGAGCAGGTGGTGGCGCTGGATGCCAACGATGAGGTTCGGGTGGTGGTTTTGACGGGCGCGGGCCCCAAAAGCTTTGTGGCGGGCGCCGATATTGCAGAGTTTGCCAACTACAGTCCCGAGGAGGGCACGGCGCTTGCCCAGCGCGGACATGATGTGCTGTTCAACCGCATCGCGCAGGCGCGCAAGCCCTACATCGCCGCAGTCAACGGGTTTGCGCTGGGAGGCGGCTTAGAGCTCGCTATGGCCTGCCACGTGCGCCTGGCATCGTCTTCGGCCCGATTGGGCCTACCTGAGGCGTCGCTTGGGGTGATTCCGGGCTACGGCGGGACCCAACGCCTTGCGCAACTCGTCGGCAAGGGCCGTGCGCTCGAGATGATGTTCAGCGCCAGCATGATCGATGCGGCCAAGGCTGAGGCCTGGGGCCTAGTGAATGCGGTGCACGAGCCCGAACAGCTTCTCGAGGCGGCCGAGGCCATGGCGCGCCAGTTCATCAAGGCCTCAGGTGACGCCCAGGCTGCCATCATTCGTACGGTGAATGCCGCCACCGAGGGCGGTCCGGGGTTTGCCGTCGAGATCGCAGAGTTCGGCGCCCGCTTTGGCACCGCAGAATTTACCGAAGGGACCACTGCCTTTCTCGAAAAACGCAAGCCAAGTTTTTGAGTGTGCGTTGGGTAGCGTCTGTGTACTAAATTGACGCCACCTAAACGCAATGCACATGTCTTTTCTCGTGATCGAACATGCCGTCTACTCATTCGGTACCTCTGGATGGTGGGGCGGAATCGCCATTTTTTCAGCCTACGCGGCGATCGTATTTGGAGCAGCCCGCACATGGAAGGGCGAAGAGCTTCGGATTTTTGAACGCTGGTGGGGCTACGCGCTGGCCGCACTCTTGCTGGCGAAGCACCTGTTTTTGTACCGAGAAGGCCTGTGGAACGTCCACGACAACCTTGAAATGCACCTTTGCGGCTTCAGCCGAATTCTGAGCATTTTGCTGCTTGCTTTTGGTGCCCGCTGGGCCTTTTACCCGCTCTTCTTTTGGGGCATCGTGGGAGGCTTCCACAGTCTTCTTACCCCGGAACTCACAAGCGGCGACACCCCCTTCATGTACGCTGAGTACTACATCGTGCACGGCGGAATCATTATAATTCCGCTCTACTTTGTCTTTGCCCGCGGCTGGATGATCGGCAAGTGGACCTGGGCCAAAGTATTGGGAGTCAACATGCTTCTGATGGCTCCGGTAGGGTTGATCAACTACTTAGTCGACGCCAACTACATGTTTTTGTGCCAGCGCCCATTGGTCGACAACCCGTTCATCATGGGTGATTGGCCGTGGTACATCGTCGGATTCCTCGTCGCTGGAGCCCTGCACTACGGCGTACTCACCCTGCTCTTTTGGAAGCGGATTAACCGCGCGGCGTAATGGGCGAGTGGGATATGGTGGTTGTCGAAGTCGGCGGCCCAATCTGGTGGGCCGGCTACGGCATTTTGGCCCTCTTTTTTATCGGATTCTTTGGCTTTGCCCCCCGCGCCGGTCACCCCAAATTCGCCCAGTGGGAGAAGATTTTGGGCTGGACCATCCTCGCTAACCAATCGTGGTACTGGGTGATGGCCCTCGCCGACGGAAGCTTCACCGTGCGCGAGTCGCTGCCACTCCACATGTGCAGCTTCAGCCAGTTTCTGCTTTTTGCCCACCTTGTGCTCAAGCAAAAATGGGCGCTGCCCTTGGTGGCTTTTTGGGGTCCATTGGGCGGAATCCAGGCCTTCCTCACCCCCGCCCTCGAGTCGTCGACCACGATTGGCTACGTGACGCAGTTTTATACGGCCCATTCGTCGGTGGTGGTGGTTCCGCTGTACTTAATTGTGCGGGGCGGATCGCGCCTTCCGCGCAACCTCTTTTGGCGCGTCATTGGCCTCACCAACCTGGTCGGTTTTGCCATGATGGCGGTCAACGCCGCCCTTGGGTCCAACTATTGGTACGTCAACCAGCCGCCCCCCGTGGACCATCCGCTGGTTCAAGGCGCTTGGCCGTACTACCTCATCGGAATCGAAGGCGCCGTCATCGCCCTTTTTGCGGGCCTGTTTATGCTCCTTCGCGGCTACCGAGAAGGCGCAGCGCCTCACGCCGGCTGAGTCCGCTGAGCTCCGGGTGCGCTTCTACCCACTGCTGCACCCATTTGGGATTGGTTTTACCGTAGTCCCGCAGCGCCCAGCCGATGGCCTTGCGGTGAAAAAATTCCTTGGATTCTGTATGGGCCTCGAGTGCCTCGTCCAGCCATTCCGTGCGCGTAGCGGCGCGGAATCCGAGCTGCGCAATGATTGCAGTACGGGTCAGCCACAGGTTGTCGGAATAAATCCAGGTCTGCACCGTGGGCCAAACGGCCTCGAGGTGGCGCTTGAGGGTCGCCCCTACGCCGTGCACGGCTAGGGCATCGACGCTGTCCCACCAGCTGTGTGTGGTGATCCACGATTCTAGATGGGGTAGTGCCTCCTCTGGGGTCCAGTACTTGGCCTCGGATTTAACGAGGTCTAGGGCCACGTACTGCGCTTCCCGGTGCGGAAGCTTCCAAAGCTCATTGATGGTCGAGATCGCCGCGGTTTTGCGCGGACGGTCTGGCCAATGGGCGCGCTGTATTTCGGCCCGAAGGGGCTTGGGAACGCCCAAAAAGGCGAAATTGTCCTTCATGTAGGCGGCCATACTCATGGCTTTTTTGGGATCGCTGTGGCTGACAAGCTCTGCGTAAATCAAACGCGGCCAATCGTTTACGTACTCAAATTTGGAATTAGTCATTTCGTAACACTATTTATTCAGGTTGCCCGTATTTTTGGAACATGCTTCGCGTCCTGTGTTCTGCACTACTCGTGCTCCAATTTTCGACTTCAGCTCAAAGCTACTTTACGCCGCAGGTTGCCACAGAGAAACTTCAAAGCCATCAGTCGGCATTAAGTGAATTGCATTTGAAGCTTCTCGCTCGAGAAACCCCGAAAGGAGGTTACGAACGCGCTTGGAAGCGGTTGGCGCTACAAGCGTTTGCCCTCGAGGGGGTCATCGCATGCGCCGACGCGGCTTGGTACTACGAACAGTTTGAGCCCCAAATTGTGGCCACTCAGAATCAGGTTGGCGACCCTGAACAGTTTTTTGCCCAGTTGACCCGATTAGTGGCCCTGACGTCCTACCGCTACGAGCGAATCTCGGCTCAGTACGAGCAAAAAGCTTGTGCTCAAGACGGGGTTCGCAAAGCGGTTCTCGAGGGCCGTGCGGCCAACGAGCGCGTTCGCGGGCCGCTAAAGGGAATATCCGCACCTCAAGGGGCGAAGTGAATAGTGGCGTCGGCGAACGCTCTGGTGACCCAAAACACAGACGTCGTGACGCATTCACTGTAACTTTGCATAATGCTTCAACGTTTTTGGCTTTGTTTGTTCGTCCTCGCTGCTACAGGGGTAGCTCGAGCACAAAACGTTCAGCATTTGCAAGCTTGGAACGAGTTTCGCACCCTAAAGTCCACTGATGCCCACGACGGCGATTGGTTTGGAATCAGCAATTCGGTGGACACACATTATGCGGCAGTAGGAGCGCCGCTGCACGATTTTGCGATTGGAGCAACCGCAAGTTCGAATTCCTCAAGCGCGGATTACAAAGAAGATGCCGGATCCGCATACCTCTACGGCCGCTTTGGAAGCGATTGGGAGCTTCACACAAAACTGGTTGCTCAGGACCGCGCGCTAGGCGATAAGTTTGGCACTTCGGTTTCGGTTTCAGGGATGTACGCCGCGGTCGGTGCTCCGGAATCAAAAACCGACGCAACTGGAGGGTCGTCATTGACCCAGGCCGGCGCGGTCTACATCTTTCAACGGATATCCGGAAGCTGGACCCAGGTAGCCAAAATCGTAGCCCCAGATCGCGCGGCCAGTGATTTTTTTGGCCAGGCTGTGGTGATACGTGGAGTGGATTTATTTGTCGGAGCGCCCCTTGAAGACGAAGA
>JBDLUG010000024.1:0-12881 GCA_039805405.1 Bacteroidota bacterium | reverse complement strand
ACATTGGCACCCGCATCGAGCGTAAAGCTGATGGGCACTCCAGAATCACGGCGGAACCCGCGGATCGCCTCAATAATGCGCAGCGTGTTCGGACGCATTAAAATGTAGCTGGGACTGCTCGACATCATCAACCCGTGCAGGGTTAGTGCTTCGAGCTCAACCAACTCGATGAACGCATCTAGGTCTCCTGCGGCCAAAATCGGCTTCAGTGCCGCCAAGTGATCATGGGCCTGGGCAAAACGCTGCGTGCGGAACGGGTGCGACTCCATCAACTGATGCCCCGCCGTGCTACTGACCGCCTTTTGGCCGACATCTACCAGCGCCACGGTATCGCCGTAGCTGCGGAACACTTCGTGTACCGAATCTGGGTAGGCCACGCCGTAGTCCTGAGATGAGCCCTGAACAGAAGGCGTTTCGCCCCAAACCACAAGTCCGCCGTAGACTGAACGGCACGCGCTTCCCGAACCCAAGCGGGCAAGCACTGAGGCCTCTTGCATCGGGTTGGCCACTTCATGCCCCAGCTTTTGCGCAAGGTCCACAATACACAGCGCGAGGGCACTCATTCCAGACGCGCTACTGGCAATCCCAGAGGAATGCGGAAACGTGTTGTGGGTGTGCACCCGGAACCCGTAGTCTTTTACCCAAGGGTGCCGTGTGGCAATTCGGTCCACAAACTGGGCCACCTTCGGAACAAAACTCGGCGTATCTACCCCGTCAAGCGCCACGGTGATTCCCGGAGCATCCACCAATTCCAGCGTGGTTTCAGTCGCGCACGCCTCCAATGTGAAGCTTACCGAAGGGTTGCTCGGCATCTGCACGCCGTACTTGCCCCAGTACTTAACCAGGGCGATGTTGGATGGGGCGCGGAATGAAGACTTCATCGTGTTGGCTCGTTGGCTGTTGGCTGTTGGCTGTTGGCTGAGATTGGCTCGTTGGCTGTTGGCTGTTGGCTTTTTGCGAGGAGCCATTAGCCAGCGACCAGGTTTATGCGCTGATGGCTTCGACTTCGGGGGCGATTTTTTTGATCATTCCCTGTAGGGCCTTGCCGGGGCCAACTTCATAGAAGTTGGTGGCGCCGTCGTGGACCATAGCGAGCACCGACTGGGTCCAGCGGACCGATCCGGTGAGTTGGGCCTTGAGGTTGGCTCGGATGGCTTCGGGGTCGCTGACGGGGGCGGCTACTACGTTTTGGTAGATGGGGCATCGCGGAGCTTGAATCGAAACGGAATCAAGCGCCTCTGCGAGGCGCGCGCGGGCCGGCTCCATGAGCGGGCTGTGGAATGCGCCTCCGACCGGCAGGATCAGGGCCCGCTTGGCGCCGGCCGCGCTGCATGCAGCGCACGCGGCTTCGACCGCGGCGCGCGCGCCACTAATCACCAATTGGCCTGGAGAATTGTAGTTGGCGGGAACCACCACGCCCGGAGTTGCGGCACAAATCTGCTCTACCTGCTCGTCGCTCAGACCGAGAATGGCGGCCATCGTCGAGGGCTCGGCATCGCAGGCATCCTGCATGGCGAGGGCGCGCTCGGCGACGAGGCGAAGACCGTCTTCGAACTTGAGGGCTCCGGCGGCTACAAGTGCTGAAAACTCGCCGAGGGAATGGCCGGCTACCATGTCGGGCTGAAACTCGGTTCCGAGGGATGCGGCCTTGATGACACTGTGCACAAAAATGGCGGGCTGCGTCACTTTGGTTTGCGTGAGGTCCTCCATGCTGCCGTGAAACATCAGGTCGGTCAGGCCGAACCCAAGAACGGCATCAGCCTGCTCAAACATGGCCTGGTGCGCTTCAAACAAATCCTGCCCCATTCCGGGAGCTTGGGCCCCTTGGCCCGGGAAAACGTAGGCTTTTTTCATGATAAAAATTAAAACGGCCCCGGGGGCCAATGGTTTTACTCCCCGTAGTACTCTACGGCGTTGTTTTCGGTTTCGACCACTCGGACGCAGTGCAGCTGGGCACCAAAGCGCGCGACGGGCTCGGCGAGCTGCTTCCAAATTTCGATCGAAAGGTTTTCGGTCGACGGAAGTATTCCGAGCATAAACGTCGTGTCGTGATTCAGGTGCTTGTGGTCGAGGGGCACGATCACGTACTTCATCATGAGGGCTTTGAGGTCGACCAAATTCATGACAAACCCTGTTTCGGGATTGACCTGGCCCTTGACGGTTACCCATACCTCAAAATTGTGCCCGTGTCCGTAGTTCCACGAACACTTGCCAAAAAGACGCTCGTTTTCTTCGGTGCTGAGCGCATCGTTGTACAGGCGGTGGGCCGCACTGAACACCTCGCGGCGTTGAATGTACACCATGGGTTACTTGGCTTTGACCAGTTTGGTCTTCAGAGGCTTACCTGGCGCAGTGCGAAAGGTTACCTGTGCTGCAGTGGCGTCTTTGGTTCCCGGAACGGTGACGCGGAGTGCCGACTCACCTTTCGTTCCCAAAACGATTTCATTGCGCTCTGCGTACTTCACTTGAAAGGCAGGGCTCGTCCAAGATCCGCTCGATTCAACCTGAATGGATTGGATGCTGAGTTGCTGCTGTACGGGTTTGCGCACTGAAATGACGGTGCCTTGCGTGTCGGTTTCGAGGCTAAACTTGGGTGAACCACAGCTGGCAATGAAGAGGCTGAGTCCGGCAAGGACTCCGATGCGAATGGGGCGAAGTACGTTCATGAGGGCAAAGGTCGCAAATTACCACGAACCGCTGGCTCCGCCGCCGCCGAAACTTCCGCCACCAAATCCACCGAATCCGCCGCCACCAAATCCACCGCCGCCGCGGCTACCAAATCCGCCGCCCGAGGGGAATCCGCCCATGGGGCCGTACCACATTCCGCCGCCTCGGTTGCCAAAACCTCCATTCGAGCCTCCTCGGCGCGCGAGCACCACGAATGCCAGAACCGCAACGATGACGGCTCCAAAGGGAAACGATCGGTCTTCACGGCGCTCGACCGCGTCAAACTGGCCAGACAGCATTTGCGCCACCTGGGTGGCTACGGCCTCAATTCCAGCAGCGTAGGCTTGCTCTCGAAAGGCCGGCTTCAGCACGTTTTCAATGAGTAGGTGGCTTTCGAGGTCGGTGACCGTAGCCTCAAGTCCGCGGCCAACTTGGATCGCCATTTTTCGATCTTCGAGGGCGATGAGCACCAGCATTCCATTGTCTGTTTCAGCTTGGCCGATACCCCAGGCTTCACCGGTTTGAGCCGCAACAAAATTGAGGTCGTCGTTGACGCGGTCGACAAACAAGACCGAAATTTGGGTCGAGGTCGTGTCGTTAATTGCTTGAAGGACCGCTTCGAGTCGGGCCTCTTCAGCAGCATCAAGTACGGGTGCCGTGTTACGCCACACGACCAGTCCTTCTGAGGTGCTGGGCTTCTCCCAAGGCTGTGCCTGGAGGCTAAAGGCTGCGAGTGTAAATAGAAAAAGAAGCCTCATCCCCGTGAAACTTCGTTGCTGAGTTCGTCGCGGTCCTTGCTGCCTTGGTGCGGAAAGTGTTCGGCTAGAGCCCGGCCCGCTTCTGCAATTCCAAGTTCGAGCGCACCAACCCAACGGCCTTCTTTGAGTTCGGGAACCATGTGGTCCCGAATGCCTTCCCAAAAAGACTGTCCAACTTTGGCATGGATTCCTGAATCGCCCACCACTGCAAACTTGTGGCTTTCAAGCGCGATGAAGAAAAGGATGCCGTTGCGTTCGGCAGTACGGTGCATTCCGAGCTTTTGGAACTGCTTTTGGGCGTCGCGCAGTGGATCTCCCGAGCACGTATCGTTCAGGTGCACACGGACCTCGCCAGAGGTCACGCGTTCAGCTGCCTCAATGGCAGCCACGATACGCTGTTCCTCGTGGGGTTGAACCTGCATTACTCGAAGCTCACTTCTGGGGCATCTTGGGCCTCAGCTTCTGCTTCAAAATATCCGCGCGCGTCAAATCCGCCCACGGCAGCAACCAGTGAGGTGGGAATGCGCTTGACCGATGAATTGTAGGTACGAACCTGCTCGTTGAATCGGTCGCGCTCCACATTGATGCGGTTTTCGGTTCCTTCGAGCTGCGACTGCAGGGCCAAGAAGTTTTGGTTGGCTTTTAAGTCGGGGTAGCGCTCGACAGAAACGAGCAGGCGGCTAAGGGCCCCCTTGAGTTCACCTTGAGCTTTTTGAAATTCAGCCACCTTTTCAGGGGTTAGGTTGTCGGCGCTGATTTGCACCGAAGTGGCTTTAGAGCGGGCTTCAATCACGTCGGTTAGGGTAGACTTCTCGAAATCCGCATAGCCTTTAACTGTAGAGACTAAGTTGGGAATAAGGTCTGCGCGGCGCTGGTAGGCCGACTGGACATTGGCCCATTGGCTCTCAGTGCTTTCGCTCAATCCGACGAGGCGGTTGTAGGCACCGACGCCCCAAAGGAGGATGAGGACAAAGCCTCCGAGGACAGAGAGAAGAATGATCGTAGAACGGTTCATGGTAAGGTTTTAATCGTTTTTGCCAGTTGGTCAAGTTCGGCTTTCACATTCTGCAAACGCCGTACCAAGTCCTCTGTGTTTACGGAGTCTTCAGGGGCATGCTTTAGTTTTTGGCGCGCACCCTCTAGGGTGAATCCCTTTTCTTTGACCAAGAAGTGGATTTTTCGCAGCAATTCCATGTCCTTGGCACTGTACTTACGTGCGCCGGACTCCGATTTTTTGGGTTTGAGTTCCGGAAACTCTTTTTCCCAAAACCGCAAAGCCGATGTGTTGAGTTCAAACAGGGCGGCAGCTTCGCCGATGCTGTAGTAGCGCTTGGTGAATTCTGTCGGAATCATCAGTCGAACGATTGGTTGTTTGCAGCGGCCTGTGCCAGCAGTTTGTTGTATTCTGCAGGTGTCAAGTCGTTGAAAAAGAAGTTGATTGGATTCACGCGCCGCCCGCGGTAGATGACCTCGTAGTGCAGGTGGGGGCCGGTGGATTTACCCGTGTTGCCAATGTAGCCGATGAGGTCGCCGCGCTTGACTCGCTGACCCTGGCGTCGAACCACGCGGCTCATGTGGGCATAGAGCGTGTGGTATCCGTAGCCGTGGCTAATGGTCAGGTGCTTGCCGTAGCCACGGCCGCCGTACAGCTCGTTTGATGCGATGACACCGTCGGCAGTGGCATAAATCGGAGTGCCTTGCTTGGCCGAGAAATCCACACCTTGGTGAAGCTTGCTGACCTTAAAGATGGGATCGATGCGGTATCCAAATCCAGACGAAAAGCGAATGCTTGGCTGGTCCTTGACCGGGCGAATCGCGGGAAGGGCCTTGAGGATTTCGCCTTTGCGTTGGGCGAGGTCTGCGACCTCGTCAAGACTGGCAGAGTGTACCGCGAGCCGCTTTTTTAGGTCGTCCACCTTGCGCAGGCTGCGTTCAAGCAAGGTTTCGTTCGAAAGTCCGCGAATTTTCTCGTAGCGGTCGGCGTCCAAAGGGAGTCCGCCCTGGCGCACCCACGATGCGGGCGGCTCCGATTCCAAAATGACTCGGTAGACCTCGTTGTCGCGGCGCTCGAGTTCTGCGGCGACTGCGCCTAATTCTTGGATTTGTTCTTCGAGTTCGCGGTAGGTTTCTTCAGAGATTTCAAGCTGACGCTTTAGCGCTTTTTCTTCAGGAGAGTCCATGAAGTACTGGATTCCGAAAAAGAAAATGAGCCCCATTAGCATCGAGCCCAGCAGAAACAATGAGGTGTCCCGCAGCAAATGCTTCCAGGTGCGCTCGACCTTGTGGTAGGCGAGGGTCAACGGGTCGTAGATGTACTTGGCGCGGCGCATACTTTTGTATCCTTCAAAAGTAGGCAAAACCACCCGCATGAATCCGAACGAACTCCGCCAAGCATATTTAGACTTTTTTGCCTCGAAGGGGCACGTGATTGTGCCGTCGGCTCCGCTGGTGATGAAGGACGACCCCACGCTGATGTTCACCAACGCGGGCATGAATCCGTTTAAAGATATTTTTATCGGAGTTAAGCCCGTGGTGCACGCGCGGATTGCCGACAGCCAAAAGTGCCTGCGCGTCAGTGGCAAGCACAACGACCTCGAGGAGGTGGGTATCGACACCTACCACCACACCTTGTTTGAGATGCTCGGCAACTGGTCGTTCGGCGACTACTTCAAGCAAGAGGCCATAGACTGGGCGTGGGAATTCCTGACCGACGTGTGCAAGCTCGAAAAAGACCGCTTGTACGTGACTGTGTTTGGCGGAGACGAGGGAGACGGCCTCGCCGCGGACGACGAGGCCAAGGGAATGTGGCTCAAGCATGTGGCTGCGGACCGCATTCTGTACGGCAGCAAAAAGGACAATTTTTGGGAGATGGGCGACACGGGTCCCTGCGGACCTTGTTCAGAAATTCACGTGGATCTGCGCAGCGCCGGTGAACGGGCCGCGGTGGATGGCGCCACTCTTGTCAACAACGACGACCCCCAGGTGATTGAAATCTGGAACCTCGTGTTCATGCAGTTCGAGCGCAAGGCTAATGCTTCCCTCGTGAACTTGCCTGCCCAGCACGTCGATACCGGAATGGGTTTTGAGCGCCTTGCCCGCGCCGTGGTTGGGGCCTCGTCCAACTACGATACCGAAGTGTTTAAGCCCTACTTGCGCCGCCTGGAAGCCTTAAGTGGGCTGACCTACGGCGCAGAGGAGCGCACGGACATTGCCATGCGCGTGGCTTCGGACCACATTCGTGCGGTGGCCTTCGCCATTGCTGACGGCCAAATGCCTGCATCGAACGGAGCCGGATACGTCATTCGCCGCATCCTGCGCCGCGCCATTCGCTACGGGTATTCCACACTTGGATTCCGCGAGCCGTTTATGGCGGAATTGGTGGACGTTATGGTGCACACCATGGGGGCCGCATACCCAGAACTTCCGGCTCGGGCAGAGTTCATTCGCCAAGTGATCCGCGAAGAAGAGCTCGCGTTTTTGCGCACTCTTGAATCAGGTCTGAAGCGTCTCGACCTTGCCTTGGCCGATTCAGATGTGCTTTCTGGCGAGCGCGCGTTTGAGCTCTACGATACGTTTGGCTTCCCCCTTGACCTGACGTCCCTGATTTGCCGCGAACAGGGCAAAAGTGTTGACGAGAAGGGCTTTGCCCTCGCGATGGAGGCTCAAAAGGCCCGTTCGCGCCAGGCATCTGCTCAAAAAGTGGGAGACTGGACGATCTGTTCTGACGGTCCGGCCGACCGATTTGTCGGGTACGATCAGTTGGAGGCCACGGGACAGCTATTGCGCTACCGCAGCGTCGAAACCGCGAAGGGCCTTGTCGTTCAGGCCTGCTTTGAGCCCACTCCGTTCTACCCTGAGGGCGGAGGTCAAGTCGGCGATCAGGGTTGGATTGAACTGAACGGAACGCGCATTGCAGTGCTCGCGACCACCAAAGAAACGGGTATGGTGCTGCATACGTTAGAAGCTGCTCCGGCAGAGTGGACCTCTGAAGTGCGCCTAATCGTCGACGCTGAGCGCCGTTCCGCTTCAGCCCAAAACCACAGTGCAACGCACCTGCTGCACCATGCCCTGCGCACGGTACTCGGGCCCCACGTCGAGCAGCGCGGTTCGCTGGTTTCGCCAGAGACCTTGCGCTTTGACTTTAGCCACTTTCAAAAGGTTTCGCCCGAAGAAATGGCGGCCATTGAAGGCCATGTGGCAGCCGCAATTCGCGCCAACCAGCCCCTTGTCGAGCGCCGCTCAGTTCCGATTGAAGAGGCCAAGGCCCTGGGCGCCATGGCCTTGTTTGGTGAAAAGTACGGCGACGCCGTTCGCGTCATTCAGTTTGGCGACTCCATTGAACTTTGTGGCGGAACCCACGTGCCAGCGACGGGCATGCTTTCGCCTTTTGTGCTCGTGTCTGAGTCAAGTGTGGCTGCCGGAATTCGCCGTATTGAAGCACTGTCAGGAGCATCGGCAGAGGTCTACCTCAAAGCGATTCGCCGTCAGTGGCTCGACGTCGTCGATGAAGCCAAGAACGCCAATCCAGTCGGAGTGATTCAGGACCTTCGCTCCCAAGTGGCTGAGGTCAAGAAGAAGCTCGAGGGTCTTCAGCGTGCACAAGCCGCTGATGCTCAAGGTGATTTGATTCACGAAGCGGTCGCGCATGCCGGACTCCGGTGGATCGCAGCGCAGCTTCCGCTCGGTGCCGCTGCGGCAAAAGATCTCGTGTTTGCACTGACCCAAGAGCACCCCGACCTCGTCGTGCTGATAGCCATTGAAGACGACGGCAAGGCACAGGCCCACCTCGGTGCCGGAACCCAAGCCCTGAGCCACGTGCACGCCGGAAACTGGGTCCGAGAGCTAGGCAGCCACATTCAGGGTGGCGGCGGTGGCCAGGCCTTTTATGCGTCCGCTGGTGGTAAAAATCCGTCTGGAATCCCGAACTTAATCCTCGCATTTACTGAGAAATGGAAAAAATTGTCTTAAAAATCACCACGGCAGTCGCGTTGCTTGCCGGTTTGTTCCCACTGCACGCTCAAGTGTTCTACACAGACAGCGATGTTCGCGACCGCACGGTTTCGATTGCTCCATTCATTCAGGCCAATACGGTGTTTCGCCGCACTGCTGCAGAGGTGGTGGGCGAGCAGCCTGTGGTCACCGATGTGTTTCGCGGTGGGTTTGGCGGAGCCTACGGCCTCTCGGTGAATGCACACGTAAAGCCGTTTCGACTTGGTTTTGACGCCGCGCAAAGCAACTTTAGCTACCGTCAGGGCGCAGACCGCGACAACCTTATGCGCACCCAAAGCCACTACTTTATGCTTCGCGGACGCCTTGGCTTTGCCACTCAAATGAACGACGAAACGACGTTGGAGGTATGGGTTCCGCTCGCGTACCGCTTTCTAGAGTCCGTGGACCGCGATGGAGCGAGTGGAAACGTGGCACAGCGCATCACTTCTGCCGGAATTGAGATTGGTTCATCGATCAAGCTCAGCGAACATTGGGGTTGGTTTGGCCTAGTGGGCCTCGACAATGCCTTCGGTGAGTTTGAGGCAACTCCGACTACGGCCTACCGAGAGTATCCGCTGTGGGTCACCCTCTCGACTGGAGTGCGCTACGCGCTCTGATCGAGCACGGCGACAGCCTTTTCAAGAGCCATTCCGCGCGAGCCTTTGACCCAAATCTGAGCAGCAGTGGGTGGATTTGACGTCCATAGTGCGCAGAGTTCTTCAGTCGTATTTAGGGACAGAAAGGGGTGCTTAGTGGCCGCAAAAAGCGGTCCCACGAGTACAGCGTGTACAATCCCAAGTTCAATCATGACGTTGACCATGCGTTGGTGCGCTTCGGCTGCGTAGTCGCCCAATTCAAATAAATCCCCAGCCACGTAGGCGGTGGTGTCAGGATTGAGCCGTTGGGCTGCGTTCCGAATACTGGCTTCCATGCTGCTGGGATTGGCATTGTAGGCATCCATAAACACGCGGTATGCACCTACCGTCCGCCATTCTCCGCGGTTGTTTTGGGGCACATAGGCTTCGATTCCACGGGCAATAGCGGAATCACTCAATCCAAAGTGGGAACCGATCGCTACCGCGGCACTCAGCGCTCTGTCTTGAAAGTCGCCGATGAGGTGGCTCTTTGCCGTCGTGTGGCGCCATGTGATGCTCATTCTTCCCTGCTCGTCGGCAGTGTAGGTGTCGCCAGAGCCAAATACGATTCGAGGATCGAAACTTTCAGTCAATTGCCTTGCATCGCCATAGTATACAAGGGCCGTTCCCTGCGAAGCATTGAGGTAGCGGTAGAGCTCTGATTTGCCCCGAACGACTCCTTCTGGCCCGCCAAATCCTTCGAGGTGGGCGAGTCCGAAATTGGTAACGTACCCCATAGTGGGTTCGGCAATCGAAGCTAGTTCGGCGATTTCACCTTGGTGATTGGCTCCCATTTCGATCACGGCAACTTCATGCTCCGGTTGGAGCTTCAAGAGCGTCAAGGGTACGCCGATGTGGTTGTTCAGGTTGCCGTGGGTGGCGAGCACGTTGAATTGCTGCCCGAGTACGTGCGCAAATAGTTCTTTCGCGGTCGTTTTGCCGTTGCTTCCAGTCAATCCGACGACGGGCTTGCCCCAGGCCCGACGATGGGCGCGAGCAAGGTCCTGCAAGGCCTTGAGCACATCGGGAACTCGCACCACGCGAGAATCAGTGGGATCTAATCCTTCTACGAGTTCGTCCACGACTACTGTGGACGCACCGAGCTCAAGAGCCTTGGGGGCAAACAAGTTGCCATTGAAGTTGCCTCCTCGGAGCGCAAAAAAAATCTGCCCCGAAGCCAGTGAACGGCTGTCGGAGCAGACTCCTACGCGCGCATCGAAGCGCGCATAAAGTTGGTCCATGGCTACTACGGACGGTAGCGTACGAACTTGTCTTGCTTAGGCTTCGGTGAAGACTTGGTGCGCTTGCTGTCTTCGTTTTGGAAGCCTACGCGGTCCATTGCACAACGGAACCCGATGTAGTCTGTGGCTTGGTCTTGCTCAAGGAAGCGGCGACTGCCCGGAGAAAGCCAGTAGGCACGATCGCGCCATGAACCACCTTTGTACACACGGGTGGTGTTTCCGATCAACGTAGACTCACCGTAGAGGTACATTTGGTTGCCCATTTCTTCTTCGCCACCGTTGCCGAAGTTGAGTGACGATTCGACGTCTCCGTCCATAAAGTCGCGGTAGTCAGACTTCTGGTAGTTGCGGCGCTTGAGGTTCTCTTCAACGGTCACAGAGCGCTGTGGGAGCTGTCCTGGAAGGCGTACAAGCACGCTATCACCATTTTCACGCACCTCATACTGGGGCTCAGTCAAAACAGCGAGTTCGCCAAGACCTTCGTAGTTGTCGTCAAACGACTTGAATTCATTACCACGGAACGGACGGTGGTCGTCCATGTCCTGGGCAGAAAGGGGGCGGTATACGTCAAGTACCCATTCGGCCACGTTGCCTGCCATGTCGTACAAGCCAAAGTCGTTTGGCGGATAGAACTTAACCTGCATGGTGATGTTGGCTTGGTCGTTCAGGTAGCCACCCACGCCCATGTTGTCACCAGCACCCATCTTGTAGTTGGCGAGCATGTCGCCTTGCACTTTCTTGTCGCGGTTGCGCATCGAAGAGCCGTTCCAGGTGTACTTGTTGCGGTCGATTTGGCGGTTGTATACGCGCTGTCCGATTTCGGCATATGCGGCGTACTCCCATTCAGCCTCTGTTGGGAGACGGTACTTCGGAAGGAGGATGCCGTCCTCAATGCGAGCAGGACGCCCTTCTTTGCCGTATACCTGGGCGGGGCTCAAGTCCTTGAGGCCTCGGCGGTTTTGCTGCGTGTATTCGCCCTGCTTGTAGAGGTACACTTCGCTGTTGAAGTTTTGGTCGTCAGCCTGAGTGTTCATTACGTTCAAGACACCCTTGTCGATGAGGATCTGCTCATTGACGCGGTCGGTGCGCCATTGGCAGTAGCGCATGGCTTGTTCCCAGTTGACACCAACTACGGGGTAGAAGTTGTAGGCCGGGTGGCGCAGGTAGTTCTCTACGTACATGTCGTTCAAGCCAAGCTTGTCGCGCCATACCAACGTATCAGGCAGTGCAGATTGGTAGATCTGTGGGTAGTAGTCGTAGTCGTAGACTCGGCGAAGCCAGTAGAGGTATTCGCGGTAGTCAGCGTTAGTGACTTCATTCTCGTCCAGGTAGAATGAGGCTACAGTAACGCGGCGGGGTTGGTTGTTCCAGTCCTTGATCACGTCTTCTTCAACGCGACCCATGATGTAGCTACCACCCTCAACAAACACGAGGCCTGGACCAGTTTCTTGGCCTTTGTACTTGAGGTTAATTTGAAAACCACCGTTTTTGCGGTCGTTGAGCGCCATGCCCGTGGTGTTCGAAGCCGTTTTGGCACAGCTCGTGGCCAAAAGGATCAGCGCGCCAAAGGCGATTGAGGAAGATAAAAGTGTACGCTTCATAGTGAGAAGGTTAGAATTTTGGACACTTAACCTCGCTGTAGCGCGTACGGCGGCTACGGCAAGGGAACTGGTACGAAAGAGAGACTTCATGGGCACCACCTAACGCGTTACCCAACGCAGAAATTGTGTAGTCGTAGGAGTACCCGAACTTCCAGGGCACATCATTTGGAGCGATTCCGATGATGGCAATAAGTGCATCAGGATTCGTGCTTACCACACCCAGAGCTTGACGGTAGCCAAGACCGCCGGTGAGGACACCACGGTTAAACGACATTCCAAGGGTCATGTGGTGGGCACCGCCTTGCGTCTGGTAAACCACATTAGGAATGAGAAGGTTGTCAAGCTCGTTGTACAGGCGCTTGCGACCCAAAGGAATCGTAGCACCTGCCTGCGCGGTGACTTTAATAGGAAGTGTTGAAGTGCTCAAAAACGCTTCGTTGGGTTGCGTTACGTGGTGGGCAGAGGCTCCGATGTAAAAGTTTTCGGTAAAGCCGAGCATACCAAAGCTGAGGTCAAACTGCTGCACCGTGGTTTCGTCGGGACGAATCTCATTGGTTGGCTTGACAAACCCAAAGAAGGGGTCGATCATGTCGGGGAACGTCAGGTTGTTCCAGTTGAGTGAACGCTGGCGAAAGGTGGCTTGAGCACCAAAAAGCAGCATAAAGTCGCGGTTGACCTTGAGGTGGTAGGAGTAAATTCCTGACGCTTCGGTCAGCGAGAGGTCTCCATTTGCGGCTTCATCCTGCATAATGAGTACGCCAATTCCTCCGTTTAGACCGTCTACGTACTGGTCGTAGGACGCTGAAAACGTCTGGTACACGCCGAGGGATGGGTACTGGTTGCGGTAGTTCGTAGTGACACGAGGACACTGCTTAACCCCTGCAAATGCGGGGTTTAGGTACAGCGGATTCGCGTAGTACTGCGTAAAATGCGGGTCTTGCGCTTGGGCGGACCAAGCGTGTGTCAGCAATAGTGCGACCGCAATCAGGC
>JBDLUG010000023.1:0-12903 GCA_039805405.1 Bacteroidota bacterium | reverse complement strand
GCCTGTACGGCGTTGCATTCCAAGCGGTAAATTAAGAATGATGCTGAGCGACGCAGAGATGCAATCTATTGGAGAACAGGCGGTGGACGTGCTGCGCACGATCTATGATCCTGAAATCCCTGTGGACATTTATGAACTCGGGCTGATCTACGACGTGCAGGTCAGCGACGAGGGCGATATTCACGTACTCATGACGTTGACGTCTCCGAACTGTCCGGTAGCGGAATCGCTACCCGAAGAGGTGAAAGAGAAGGTGGGAACGCTTCCGGCCGCCCGTCAAGTGGAAGTAGAAATTACGTTTGACCCTCCCTGGACTCGCGACATGATGAGCGACGAAGCCAAGCTAGAACTGGGAATGCTATGAGTAATTCTGTAGGCATTGACGCGCTGGGCTACGCTCTGCCGCGCTTGGTGCTTCCGATGCAGGTCTTTGCCGAGGGCCGCGGAATGGAATACGAAAAACTGCGCTTTGGACTCGGCCTCGAGGCCATGGCAGTTCCCGACACCGACGAGGACTGTGTCACATTGGCCGCACAGGCCTGCTGGAACCTCCTTTCGCAGCACGGCATTAAGCCCCATGAACTTGGCCGCATTTACCTCGGAACCGAATCGGCCGTCGACGCCGCCAAGCCATCTGCGACCTACGTGCACGGACTCCTTGAGGCGCGCTTTGCCGCAGAGTTTGGCCCGCGTTCCCTGGCCCACTGCGACGCGCTTGACATGACCTTTGCCTGCGCCGGCGGGGTGGATGCGCTGCTGAATTCCGCCGACTGGGTGCGCGCAGGCCGCGGCCGCAAGGCGTTGGTGATTGCCGCTGATGTGGCAAAGTATGCCCCCCATAGTCCCGGCGAGTACACTCAGGGCGCGGGAGCCGTTGCTCTGCTCGTGACCGAAGACCCGCGAATCCTGGTACTGGACGACGCCGTGGGCGTGAGCGTAGAAAGTGTTTCAGACTTCTTTAAGCCGCGCCGCACCTATGCCAAGGCTGAATTGGCTGCCGCGGTGGGTGCAGACGCTACGGCAGGGGCAGAGCACCCGTTCTGGGCCACGCCCGATGCGGTGATCGAGCAGTTTTTAGAGTTCCCGGTCTTTGACGGGCCGTATTCGAACGACTGCTACGTGGGCCGGGTGCGAGAAGCCCTTGGGCGCTACGAGGCAGAATCGGGGTTGCGCGCCATGAACGACTGGTTTGGAATGTGCTTCCACCTTCCGTACGCGTTTCAAGGCCGCCGAA
Source organism: Bacteroidota bacterium (assembly GCA_039805405.1). GTDB lineage: Bacteria > Bacteroidota > Bacteroidia > Flavobacteriales > Schleiferiaceae > TMED14. Next base: position 11,669 of record JBDLUG010000023.1, on the reverse strand, counting down.
TGTGGCCCGAAATCGCCCTCGACCTCTATGCCGAGCAAGGTCTACTGACCCAGGTAGAGGCAGAAGCCGGCACCAGCGAGGCCGAGGCCGGAGGCCGCAAGGCCCTCGCCAAGGTCTGGAGCAAATCAGCCGCCTACAAGGCCTATGTGGCCGAGAAAATTGGTCCGGGCGAAGCCGCTTCGATGCGCGTCGGAAACATGTACACCGCATCCATCTTCATGGGTCTGGTGAGCGCTTTGGTGGGCTATGCCAACCGCCGCGACCTCGGGGGCAAGCGCCTCGGATTTTTGAGCTACGGTTCCGGATCCAAGTCCAAAGTCTTTAGTGGGGTGCTTCGCGCCAATTTTGCCGCCCAACTTACCGGATTGGACCTCGAAGGGTCCATGGCGAACCGCCGCGAAGTCAGCTTTGCCGAGTACGAAGCGCTTCACGCCCGCACGGCCCTAGGCCCACTGGCGCCCGCCGAGAGCGGCGCTGTGCTTGACGGCATCGGAACCGAAGGCAACCTTCTCGGATACCGCAGCTACCGCTGGGTCAGCGAAGCATCTTAAGTTTGACCGATGAACGAAGCGCCCATCACCAACCGCGTCGCCCAAAGTGCACTGGTCACTTTTGACCTCGAAGACTTTTGGCCCAAGGGCGGAATCCAGCGCATCTCGCTACCCGAACTTGCGCCCGAAGGACTCGTTCGCGAGGCCTTTGTACGTGAATACGTACGAAATTTAGAAAAGCATACGTACGACCGTGCGGTCGTCTGCCTTGAGGGCGCCCAGGACGTGATTGTTCCGCAGTGGTTAGGCCCGATGCTCGCGAGTGCGCTTGCCTCGCACGCCTCGTTCGTGGGCTTCGGAACCCCAGCCGAAGTGCTCCCGGCCTACTACGCCCACGTCCTAGCGATTCACGACTGGTCAGCCTACCGCAGCACCAAGGTCTTGCTGAAGGGCTGCGGAACGCATCCCGTTCCCGATTCCGCCTACGCCGCTGCGGCCCTGCACCTCACTCGGGTGGTTGATAAGCTCATGTACGGCGAGGCATGCAGTAATGTTCCACTCTATAAAGCCGCTGGTTTCTAGTTTCTCGTTTTTTACAGCCGTTGAATAGCCCGTAACTAGCAACCAGCAACCAGTAACCAGCAACCAGTAACTAGTAACTCGTTTATGGAATTCCGAATTATTTCGCTTCAGCGCCGCATTGAGCCCCTGCGGCAGGCAATTTTGAACCACGAGCTGTACCCGCTGATGCAGAGCATGAGCGAGGTGCGCGTGTTCATGGAGCACCACGTGTTTGCCGTGTGGGATTTCATGCGGCTACTCAAGGCGCTGCAGCGCGAACTGACGTGTGTGGACGAGGCATGGGTTCCGACCGAAGACCGCGCGTCACGCCGGCTGATCAACGAAATCGTGGTCGCCGAAGAGTCCGACGTCGACCTCAACGGCCGACCCGCAAGCCACTACGAGCTCTACCTCGACGCGATGCGCCAGGCCGGGGCCGACACGCGCACCATTGTGCGCTTTGTGAGCAAGCTGCAGAACGGGTTCAAGGCTAAGGACATGCTGCGCTTCAACCTCGCCGAGATCGACGAGGCCACGATGGACTTTTTGAAGGCGACCGACCGCATCCTCAAGCGGGGTAAGCTGCACCAAACCGCGGCGGCCTTCACTTTTGGGCGCGAGGATTTGATTCCGGACATGTTTACGGCCCTCATTAAAAAACTCTACGCAGAGCACCCCACAGAGCTTAGTGCGTTTGTGTACTACCTCGACCGCCACATTGAGCTGGACGGAGACGAGCACGGCCCCATGGCGATTCAGATGATGAAGAACCTGTGCAAAGAGGACGACGAGCTGTGGCTCGAGGCCGAAGACGCCTGTGTTGAGGCCCTGGAAGCGCGCTTGAAGCTTTGGGACGCCATTGCCGCCAAGGTGCGTACCGGGGAGCTGGTGAGCTGATTGCCGCGCGGGGCGTACTTTAGCGTCCTATGAAAAAATTCATTGCACTTGTACTGGCGGTGGCGCTTGCGCTGCCGACGAGCCTTCGCGCCGACGAAGGCATGTGGATTCCGTTGCTGATTCAGAAACTGAACTACGCCCAAATGAAGAAAGAGGGTCTAAAGCTTTCAGCCAAAGACCTTTACGACATCAACCACGGTTCGCTCAAGGACGCTATTGTGTCGTTTGGCGGATTTTGCACCGGCGAAATCATTTCGTCGCAAGGCTTGCTGTTGACCAACCACCACTGCGGATACGACGCCATTCAAAAGCACTCTACGGTAGAGCACAACTACCTTGAGGACGGATTTTGGGCGATGGAGCGCAGCCAAGAATTGCCCAACCCCGGACTGTTTGCCAACTTTTTGGTACGGATTGAGGACGTGACTTCTGCCGTGAACGCGTCGCTCAACGACCAAATGAACGAAGCCGAGCGGTCTAAGGCTATTCAAGCCAAGGGGGCGGAATTGGCCAAGGCGGCCACCGCGGGAACCCACTACGACGCGTCGGTCGAGACGTTCTACCACGGCAACGAGTTCTACCTTTTTGTGTACGAGAAGTTCAACGACGTGCGCCTGGTCGGAACTCCGCCAAGCAGCGTAGGTAAGTACGGCGGCGACACCGACAACTGGATGTGGCCACGCCACACGGGCGACTTTTCGATGTTCCGCGTCTATGCCGGCAAGGACGGCAAGCCTGCGGAGTACAGCGCCGACAACGTTCCGCTCACGCCCAAGCACCACCTGCCGGTGAGCACCAAAGGGGTCAAGGACGGCGACTTTACGATGATTTTTGGCTACCCAGGCCGCACCGACCGCTACCTCAGCAGCTGGGGCGTGCAGCAGGCAATCGACCTGTACAATCCTTCAGTGGTGGCGATCCGCGAGCAAAAGCTAGCGGTTCTTCGCAAGTACATGGAATCGGACCCCGCGCTGAACATTTTGCTGGCTTCGAACTATGCGTCGACGGCGAACTACTGGAAGTACTACATTGGCCAGACCGAGCAGCTCAAGAACAACAAGGTATACGACAAGAAGCGCGACCTCGAGAAGCAGTTTGAAGCCTGGATTGCCCAGTCGCCCGAGCGCCAAGCCAAGTACGGCGAGTCGCTGAAGCTGATGGCCGAGTACTACGACGCCACCAACGCGACGGTCAAGAACAACGTCTATTTGATGGAAGCCATTGTGCGCGGCCCGTCGTCAGCCTTGTTTGCCTACCGCATGAGCCGCACGCTCGAGCGTGCTGCAAAGGACCGCGACGCGCTGAAGAAGGGAATGGAAGGCATCATGGCGATGGCTAATGAGAACTTTGCTGAATTCCACGCGGGCGTAGACCGCGACCTGATGGTGGCCTTGTGGAAGCTGTACATGAACGAGGTCCCCTTAGCCCAGCAGCCCAAGTTTTTGCAGGACATGAACGGCGACGCGAGCGCCCTCGAGGACTTTGCGAATAAAGCCTACGAAACCTCGATCTACATGGACGCGAAGCGTTTTGCGATGTTCATGGAGAATCCGGATTCCGCTACGCTGGCCAACGATCCGCTGACCAAGGTGGCCAACGACTTTCGCACCGCCTACTTTGGCAGCCAAGACGCGACGCTTGCCGCTAAAAAAGCGAAGGCCTACCGCCTGCTGACGGCCGGCGTCCGCGAAATGGATCCGAAGCGCACCTGGTCGCCCGACGCCAACTCGACGATGCGCATGACCTACGGGCACGTGGGCAGCTACGAGCCCCGCGACGGCGTGAAGTACGACTACATCACCTACCTCGACGGCGTGATGCAGAAGGAGGACGCCAGCAACCCTGAGTTTGTGGTTCCGGCCCGCCTCAAGGAGCTGTACAAGGCCAAGGATTTTGGTCCGTATGCCGACAAAACGGGTCGCGTTCCGGTCGGAATCATTTCGGGCAACGACATCACCGGCGGAAATTCTGGTTCACCGCTCATCAACGCCAAGGGCGAGTTGATCGGGGTTGCCTTTGACGGCAACTGGGAAGCCATGTCGGGCGATATTTTCTTTGAAACGGAGCTGCAGCGCACGATTTCGTGCGACATCCGCTACGTACTCTTCATCATCGACAAGTACGCCGGTGCCGGCCACTTGGTGAAGGAGATGACGCTGCGCTAGGTCGCAACTGCGTCCAACAGAAAAGCCCGCCAGTGATGGCGGGCTTTTTTGATTTGAGTCGGTTTGGGATTAGAAGCCCAGTTTTTTTAGGGCCTTCTGAAGGTCGTCTTCGCTGCGGAACTTTAGGGTCACCGTGCCCGATCCCTGGGCGGTTTTGGTCACTTTGGCTTGAAGGCCCAAAATGTTTTTAAACGCCTGAGCCGAGGCCACGTCGTTGATGCTGCGCCCTCGGGCTGGGGCGGCAAGGGCTTCGGGGGTTTCGGAACCGGGGATTCCGTCGGGGTTTTGCACAAGGCGTACGGCCTCTTCGAGTTGGCGCACCGACCACTGCTGGGCCACGGCGTCCATGTAGAGTTCGTCTTGGGCATTGGGGTCTTCGAGCCCTACGAGTGCCTTGGCGTGCCCTGCACTAATGGTGCGGTCGCGGAGTCCGGCTTGAATCAGGGGCGTCAGCTTGAGAAGGCCCAAGAAGTTGGCTACCGTGGAACGCTGCTTGCCCACGCGCTCTGAAACCTGCTGCTGGGTGAGGCTGCACTCTTCCATGAGGCGCTGGTACGAGAAGGCGACCTCCATGGGGTCCAGGTCACGGCGTTGAATGTTTTCAACCAGCGCCATTTCGAGCATTTGCTGGTCGTCGGCGAGGCGCACAAACACGGGGACGCGATCTAGCCCGGCGAGCTGGGCGGCGCGAAAGCGGCGTTCGCCCGAAATGATTTCAAAGCGGTCGGCCTCGATGCGGCGCACCGTAATGGGCTGAATGATGCCGAGTTGCCGAATGGATTCGGCGAGTTCTTGGAGCGGACCCTGCTCAAATTGGGTTCGGGGCTGCTTGGGGTTGGCCTGAATCTGGCTCAGCGCCACCTCAAAAATGCTCGAAACGACGTCGCGCGCGCCGGGGTCTTGCGCCGTTACGGCGGCGTTGTCGTTCAGTAGCGCGGAGAGTCCGCGGCCCAGTGCTGGGCGTTTCGGTGTGGCCATGCACAAATATCGGAAGTTCCGAAGAACAAGAGGCTACGCCAAAGGTTACCTTTGCAACCTCCATGAACGACATCCGGAACTTCTGCATCATCGCCCATATCGACCACGGTAAGAGCACCTTGGCCGACCGCCTTCTCGACGTAACCAAAAGTGTAACGTCCCGTGAGAAGATGGACCAGCTTCTCGACAACATGGATTTGGAGCGCGAGCGCGGCATCACCATCAAGAGCCACGCCATCCAGATGGACTACCAGCGGGGCGCCGAAAAGTTTCGCATCAACCTCATCGACACCCCAGGCCACGTCGACTTCAGCTACGAGGTGAGCCGAAGCATCGCCGCGTGTGAGGGCGCTTTGCTCGTCGTGGACGCAGCACAAGGCATTCAGGCCCAAACGATTAGTAACCTGTACCTCGCGATCGAGCACGATTTAGTGATTGTCCCGGTCCTGAACAAAGTTGACCTACCGAGCGCCAACCCCGAGGAAGTCGAGGACCAGATCATTGACCTTATCGGCTGCAAGCGCGAGGAAATTTTGCGCGTTTCGGCCAAGACTGGATTTGGCGTGCCCGAGCTGCTTGACGCCCTCGTGGATCGGGTTCCGGCACCCAAAGGCGATGCGTCGGCACCGCTGCAGGCCGTCATTTTTGACAGTGTGTACAACTCGTTTCGCGGAATCGAGGCCATTTTTCGCGTCAAGAACGGCACGATTCGCAAGGGTGAGCCCGTGAAGTTCATGGCCACCGGCAAGACGTACTTCGCCGACGAAATCGGAATTCTGCGCCTCACTAAGGAGCCGCGCGACTTTGTCGCTGCGGGCGACGTGGGCTACATCATCAGCGGAATCAAGGAGGCCAAAGAAGTCAAGGTGGGCGACACCATCACCACAGTGGCCAACCCTGCCGAGGCCGCCGTTGCGGGTTTTGAAGACGTGAAGCCTATGGTTTTTGCCGGAATTTATCCGGTAGAAACTGAAGAATTTGAGGAGCTGCGCTCTGCCCTTGAAAAACTGCGTTTGAACGACGCCTCGCTCACGTTTGAGGCCGAGACCTCAGCGGCGCTAGGGTTTGGATTCCGCTGCGGATTCCTTGGAATGCTGCACATGGAAATCGTGCAGGAACGCCTTGAACGCGAGTTCAATATGACGGTGATCACGACGGTTCCGAACGTGTCCTACTTTGCCTACACAAAGGCCGACGTGGACAAGCCCCTTTTGGTCACCAACCCCTCGGACTATCCGGATCCCTCGGGCCTCGACCGCATCGAGGAGCCCTTCATCAAGGCTCAGGTCATCACCAAGTCTGACTTTGTCGGAGCCGTAATGTCGCTGTGCATCGACAAGCGCGGCGTCATCACCGGCCAGAACTACCTCACTGCCGACCGCGTCGAGCTCAACTTTGATATGCCGCTGGCCGAAATCGTTTTTGATTTTTACGACCGACTCAAGACCATTTCACGCGGATACGCTTCGTTTGACTACCACCCCATTGGCTACCGCGCTTCGCATCTGGTCAAAGTGGACATCATGCTCAACGGAGACCCCATTGACGCCCTTTCAGCGCTGATCCACAAGGACAAGTCCTATGACATCGGCCGTCGTTTGTGCGAAAAGCTGAAGGAACTGATTCCGCGCCAGCAGTTTGTGATTGCGATTCAGGCGGCCATCGGAGCCAAGATCATCGCCCGCGAAACGCTTTCGGCGCTTCGCAAGGACGTGACGGCGAAGTGCTACGGCGGTGACATCAGCCGCAAGCGCAAGCTCCTCGAGAAGCAAAAAGAGGGCAAGAAGCGCATGCGCCAGTTGGGCAACGTAGAGATTCCGCAGACCGCGTTCTTGGCGGTGCTGAAGCTGAACGACTAGGTTGGCTCGTTGGCTTTTTGCGCTTCGCGCTTGGCCTGCTGCGCAGCTAATGCCGCTTCGCGGCCAATTTTTCTAAACGGATTTTGAGGTTAAAGCGCTGACTTGTAAGAGTTAAGCTAGTTTGTGATTTTTGAAAAAAAGTAAAATCCGGTTATAACCGAATAAATTGACGAGTTTGGTGCGGGGCCACCAAAAGCAAGGAACGAGTAGCGAACGAGCCAACCTTGCTAATCTCAGCTAACTGTGCCAACGAGCCGGTCGTTAACTTCGCGGTATGGCACAACCCACATCAAAAGCATTTGAAGCGCTCGCCGCAAAGCGCGCTGAGGCGCAGCTCGGCGGCGGCCAAGCGCGAATCGACGCCCAGCACGCGAAAAAGAAGTTGACGGCACGCGAGCGACTCGAATTGTTTTTTGATGAGGGCAGCTTTGAGGAGCTGGGCGCCTTGGTCACCCACCGCAGTACATTGTTTGGCCTCGACAAGCAGCAGTTTTTGGGCGACGGGGTGGTGACGGGCTACGGAACCGTCAACGGTCGCCTGACGTATGCCTACGCACAGGATTTTACGGTGCTGGGGGGTTCGCTTGCAGAGGCGCATGCTGAAAAAATTTGCCGTGTCATGGACTTGGCGCTCGACAACGGTGCGCCCATCGTCGGCTTAAATGACTCGGGCGGAGCCCGCATTCAAGAGGGCGTCGTTAGTTTGGGCGGGTACGCGGACCTCTTTTACCGCAATACGTTGGCGTCGGGGGTGATTCCGCAGCTGAGCCTGATTATGGGACCCTGCGCGGGTGGAGCGGTGTACTCGCCGGCGCTCACCGACTTCATCGGAATGGTGGAGGGCAATTCGTACATGTTTGTGACGGGCCCCAATGTGGTCAAGACGGTGACGCACGAAGAGGTGACGTCTGAAGAACTGGGCGGAGCCTCCGCGCACGCCAGTAAGAGCGGCGTAACCCACTTCACCTACCCGAACGGGGTGGCTGCGATTGAGGGCTTTAAAAAGCTCTTGAGTTACGTGCCGCAGAACAACATGGATGGGGTTCCGCACCTGCCGTACGCGGGCGGAGGCGACGAGCGCCGCCCTAAGCTCGACACCGTGGTGCCCGAGAGTGCCCAGCAGCCCTACAGCATTCACGACGTCATCACCGAGGTGGTTGACGACCAGAGCTTTTTTGAGGTTCACAAAGACTTCGCGTGCAATATGGTGGTGGGATTTGCGCGCCTTGCGGGTCGCTCAATCGGAATCGTGGCCAACCAGCCCGCCTACTTGGCCGGGGTGCTCGACATTCATGCCTCGACCAAGGCCGCGCGGTTCGTGCGCTTTTGCGACGCGTTCGGCATTCCGCTTCTGGTTCTCGAGGACGTACCCGGATTCTTGCCCGGAACCGACCAGGAGTGGAACGGTATCATCATGCACGGCGCCAAGCTGCTGTATGCGTTCAGCGAAGCGACGGTTCCGCGCATCACGGTTATTACGCGCAAGGCCTACGGCGGCGCCTACGACGTAATGAATTCCAAGCACATCGGGGCCGACCTCAATTTTGCCTGGCCGTCGGCCGAAATCGCCGTCATGGGCGCCAAGGGAGCCGCTGAGATCATTTTTAAGAAGGAAATCAGCGAGTCTGCCGACCCCGCGGCCACCTGGGCCCAAAAGGAGGCGGAGTACGCCGAGGCATTCGCCAACCCGTACCAGGCGGCGGCCCGCGGCTACGTGGACGAGGTGATTTTCCCCCACGAGACCCGCGCCAAGCTCATTCGCGCTTTTGGAATGCTCGAGAATAAATCAGTGGCGCGTCCGAAGCGCAAGCACGGGAATATTCCGCTTTAAGGCCTTTGGCGGCAATCGCTTCGGGCATTTGGGCAATTGCCCTTCTCGCGCTACATTTGCCGTCCCTTTAACGATGCCCCATCGTCTAATTGGCAGGACAGCGGATTTTGGTTCCGTCAGTCTAGGTTCGAGTCCTAGTGGGGCAACTTCTGAAAACCTTGGCGATGTGCTGAGGTTTTTTTTTGCCCAGCCGCGAGCCCAGCCCTGTGAAATCATCAGTTTGACTGCTTTGGGGACGTGCGAAGCAAGAGCGCACCCGGTAGTGGCCAAACCTTAGAGTTGGTTTGAACAAAATCCTTGATTTTGAGTTAATTGTAGTGAACTCCAAGCCCAACTAACGCCACAGAGCAAGAAGGAAGCGCTGAATACTGTTTGACGGCAATTTCGAAGGCCTAAAGGTTCGACTCTCTTAATTTTTTCGCAGTGCGGTTTAATTTCTTAGACTTTTGGAAGGTCTACTACCCCGTTGTTTTGGCATTTTTGTCGTTTTTATTTTCTGTAACTCTATGGTTTTCAGGAGATCAAATAGAGGATAAACTCTCTGGAATTTTTGTGGGAATATGGGTTCCTTCGATCCTGGCCTTTTCAATTGCCATTCGCCAACGCCGAAAGGATTTTTTTGAAACCAATACGAAATCACGATGAAGGACACACTAATGTTTATTATTGGACTGTGCATTTTTGTGATGTATATCGGCAGCTATTTGTGTATGGTTTCGAGCCAAAATCGAAAGCAAAAAACGGAGTTCACCAAGTTTAAGGTCTGAGTTGACCCGCCCGCTTGCGAGGCACCGTGGACGGCATTCCTTGAATTCCGCGCCACTGGCCACGGAGCAAAAAGAGCGGTACAGGATTCGCGAGGAACAACTTGTAGCGCCTCGCGTTAAAGAGGTATTCATGATCGACGGCATCTCGTTTAATCCGGGCAAGGGATTCATTTTTAGCAAGCAGGTTCCAAAGAATGTCGAGCCCTTTGATCGGGTATTCGGAATTTTTAAGGAACTGCTCACGCACACCTCGGGCGACCTCGACGAGGCCTTTGATTGGCTCATGGAGCTGGATAAGGAATACAAAATATTCTCAGAGGACTACACCCTAGAGCAGTTCAAAGAGGACCTGGTCAAGCGCGGATACCTGCGCGAAGAGTTCGAGCCCTTGGACGGCGACGGCGATGGCGACGGCGAACCCGGGGAGTCGCGCACGGTGCTAACCGCCAAGCTCGAGGCGGCCCTGCGCGAGCATGCGTTGGACCAAATTTTTGGCAAGCTCAAAAAAAGCGGAGCCGGTAACCACCGCACCACCAAGTTGGGCGTGGGCGACGAGCGCGATGGCGAAACCCGGAACTTTCAGTACGGGGACGGCCTATCGAACCTCAACATGTCAGAGAGCCTGAAGAATGCGCAGGTGAACCACGGAATTTCGGACCTGAAACTGACCGAAGAGGACCTAGTGGTCGAAGAGACCAAGTTCAAGGCCCAAATGAGTACGGTGCTCATGATTGACATTAGCCACTCTATGATTTTGTACGGCGAGGACCGCATTACGCCCGCCAAAAAAGTGGCCATGGCGCTGGTGGAACTCATCCACCGCAAGTACCCCAAAGACGCGATTGACGTGATCGTGTTTGGCAACGAATCCTGGCCGATTCCGATTAAAGATTTGCCCTACCTCAAGGTTGGCCCCTACCACACCAATACCGTGGCGGGCCTAGAGTTGGCGATGGACATTTTGCGGCGCAAGCGCAATACCAACAAGCAAATTTTTATGATTACCGACGGCAAGCCGAGCTGTGTCAAGCTTCCGTCGGGGGAAATGTACATGAACAGCAACGGCCTCGACGAGTTCATCGTGACCAAGTGCCTGAATATGGCGGCGCAGGCGCGCAAGCTCAAGATTCCGATTACGACGTTTATGATTGCCCAAGACCCCTACTTGAGGCAGTTTGTGGAGCGCTTTACGGCCCAAAATCAGGGAAAAGCCTTCTTGACGGGGCTTTCAGACCTGGGGCAAATGATTTTTGAAGACTACGAAAAGAACCGAATTAAAAAGATTTAGTACGCGATGAACCACCCAATGACGCTTAAGGAACTCCGCGAATCGGGATACGCCCCCAAGACGGTGAGCGAAGAGATTCAGGCCAACATGATTGCCCGCATTCGCGCCAAGCAGCCGGTATTTGAGGGACTGATGGGCTACGAAGACAGCGTGGTTCCGCAGCTGAAAAAGGCCATTTTGGCGGGGCACCACATCAACTTGCTCGGGCTGCGCGGCCAAGCCAAGACGCGCATCGCGCGGAGCATGGTCGACCTTTTGGACGAGTACATGCCGGTCGTGGAAGGTTCCGAGATTAACGACAGCCCGTTTGACCCCATTTCAAAGTTCGCCGTAGACCTGGTGGCCGAAAAGGGGGATGCCACGCCCATCGCGTGGGTGCACCGGTCCAAGCGGTTTTATGAGAAACTGGCGACGCCCGACGTCAATATTTCAGACCTCATTGGCGACGTGGACCCCATTAAGGCGGCGACGCTGAAGCTTCCGTATTCTGACGAGCGGGTGCTGCACTACGGCATGATTCCGCGCGCCAACCGATGCATTTTTGTGCTCAACGAGCTGCCGGACCTGCAAGCGCGCATCCAGGTGGCCCTGTTCAACATTTTGCAAGAGGGCGACGTGCAAATTCGCGGATTCCAGCTGCGCATGCCGCTCGACCTGCAGTTTGTGTTTACGGCCAACCCCGAGGACTACACCAACCGGGGCAGCATTGTCACGCCGCTGAAGGACCGAATTGGTTCCCAGATTTTTACGCACTACCCCAAGAGTGTGGCGATTGCTCGGGCCATTACCGAGCAAGAGGCCCGGATTTCAGAAGCGGACCGGGCGTCGGTGC
>JBDLUG010000022.1:0-12984 GCA_039805405.1 Bacteroidota bacterium | reverse complement strand
TACCATGGCCTTCTTACCGGTAATCTCGCAAACTCGTGACATAATCGCGCGGTGTTAATCTTTAGCTCCGTTTCGCAACGGGAGTGCAAATGTACAGCGAATTTCTCAATATTTCGCAGGCACATCGGGCAAAAAGCCACGCAGCCGATTCAAAACTTCCAAAACGGATTTGCGAACAGTGCGTTCGCGGTTGTCGCCCATCTGAAAACGAGCGGCCCATTCCACCCCTGGCCCGCTCACGGCAAGCCATACGGTGCCCACAGGTTTCTCGGCAGAACCTCCGTCGGGACCTGCGACGCCACTGCTTGCGACGCCCCAGTCGGACCCAAATCGCGTTCGTGCTCCGCGGGCCATTGCGCGCACCACCGGCTCGCTCACGGCACCGTGCATCAGTAGGTCGGCCTCGTTCACTCCAAGGTTTCGCATTTTGACGTCGTTTGCATAGGCGACGATTCCGCCCAGAACATAGCGCGACGAACCCGGAACCCGAGTCAGAAGCGCCGCGATGGAACCGCCCGTACAGCTCTCGGCCGTGGCGAGCGTTTGGCCCGCTGCGGCGAGGCGCTCGCCCACCACTTCTTCAATCGTCTTCCAATCTTCAGAAAAAATATCCGTGCCAAGCACGGCGCGCAATCCCGCTGCAGCAGGATCGAGAAGTGCCGCGGCCAGATCTGACGACTGGGTTCGGGCCGTCAACCGAAGTTTGACGATTCCCGGCGACGGCAAGTAGGCCAAACTTAAACCCTGGGGCAGCGCCGACTCCCAGTCCGCTATGCGGGTGGCGAGTTCCGATTCCGGAATCCCTTGAATCATAAAAAAACGGTGCTCAATGTGGGCATCGGACTCAGCCCGCATGCGCGGCAGCACATGAGCCTCCATCAAATGCTTCATTTCGTACGGAACCCCTGGCATGCTCACGTAGCGCACTTCGCCTCGCTGAAACAGCATGCCCGGAGCGGTACCTTTTGCATTAAACAGGGGTTCACACACGTCGGGCAACTCCGCCTGGCCGCGATTCAGCGGGCCCGGAACACGCCCCATGCGCGCAAACAACGCCTCAATGTGGGCGTACACTTCGGGGCGAAACTCAAGGGTTCCGCCAAAGTACTCGTTGAGCACACTTTTGGTCAGATCGTCCTTTGTCGGCCCCAATCCGCCCGTCACGAGCACCCATTTGGTTTCAGGAAGAACCGCATCCAATGCGGCACGCACGTCGTCCGCGCGGTCCGCGATCACGGTTTTGCGGCGCAGCGTCACGCCCATTTCGGCCAACTGCTCGCCGATCCATGCCGAATTCGTGTCAATCGTTTGGCCGAGCAGCAGCTCGGTTCCGATCGCAATAACCTCTGCCTGCACGCCCTACTGAACGCGTTTAATGCTGCATCCGATGTACTTCGTCTGCGGAACCTTAACAGGCTGTCCGCTTGCCATCAATACCATCGCATCCTGCAGCCAATTTTTCTTCACTTTTTTGGCGGAATCGACGTTGTCGTCGATCGCACCGGTGTAGACGAGCACTCCCGTGCCGTCAAACAGAAATACGTGCGGAGTCGTCCGCGCACCAAAGGCATCTGCAACCACGTGCTGGTCGTCGACAAGCAGCGGAGCCTGGTACTTGTACTTCTTCCAGCGAGTCCGCATGGCCTCCATGGATTCAGTGGTTGCGCGGTTTGCCTCGTTTGAGTTCACAAAAGCCACGCCGATGTCCAGCTTGCGGGCCTGCGCAACCAGACCCTGGTAGCGACCCTCCCAACCTTCGGACTTCGCTCCATTGCCCACGACAAACGGGCACGAATTACTCGTGAAAATCACGAGCAATCCGTGGGTTTTTTGCAGCGAACTCAAGGTTGTCGATGCATCATCATCGCGGGTTGCGTTACCCAAAAGGTGTTCTGCCATCGGAATCGAGGTTCCCAACTTAATGGGTTCTGGAAGCGATTGTGCCCCAGCGATCCCCGCTGCGAGGCCCAATAAAAGTGTCATGAAGTGTCGCATAGCTGCAAGGTATAACGCAATTTTGCGCAATGGTTCGCACAATTCTGCTCCTGACGGCGAGCAACATCTTTATGACGTTCGCCTGGTACTACCACCTCAAGAACCAAGGCTGGCCGCTCTGGAAGGCCATCGTACTCAGCTGGTTCATCGCTCTTTTTGAGTACATGCTGATGGTTCCGGCCAACCGCCTGGGCTACGCCGACGGCCTGAGCGGATTTCAACTTAAAATCATCCAAGAAGCCATCACACTGGTCGTCTTTGGAATTTTTGCAGTCTACGTGCTCCATGAACCCTTACAGACCAAACACGTTGTAAGCTTTGGACTCCTCATTGCCGCCGTGTGGGTCATGTTCAGGTGATTGGTCACTAAACTAGTTGCTAGTTGCTAGTTGCTAGTTGCTAGTTACCCGTTACCAGTAGCCAGCTCAACCAGTAGCCACCCCATGAAGATTATCCTCTCCCCCTCTAAAACCATGAACGCGGCGTCGGCGCCGAAGTCGGAATCGCCCGCTCCACTCATCGGGCAGGCGGCCGTTCTTGCAGACCGTGTGCGGAATTCTGGCCTGGATTGGGCCGAGTGGTACGACTGCAGCCCCAAGGTCGCCGCCCAAGCCGCGGGCCAGTGGGCTGCGTGGTCGGCAGACGCTCCCGGCACCAAAGCCGCGTGGACCTTTACCGGCGAAGCGTTTGGGCGATTGCTCCCCGCGACCTGGTCCAAGCGCGACCGGGCTGAAGAACGCCTGCGCATCATGTCGGGTTTGTACGGAATCCTGCGCCCCAGCGACGGGGTACTTCCCTACCGCCTTGATGTGGGCCAAAGCCTTGGCGGCCAGCGCCTGCTTCACTACTGGAAGGATTCCGTTACCGATTGGCTGGTTGCCGATGCGGCGGGCGCACCCGTGGTCAACTGCGCCAGCGACGAGTACGCTGAGGTCCTCGACCGGCCGCGTTTTTCGGAATGGATCGACTGCGTATTTCTGCAAACTGTGAACGGAAAAACCCGCTCGGTTTCGGCCCTGAGCAAGCAAGCGCGCGGCGCCATGGCCCGTTTTCTGGCGAACCACGCGAGCGACGACCCCGAGGTGGCCAAAAAGTTTCAGGGCGAAGGCTACACATTTCAGCGCGCCGCGTCGAACGAAACCCGCTGGGTTTTTGTTCGGTCTTGAGTGAAGCTTCAAATCGTTTGGTTCAAGCGCGACCTCCGTTGGGAGGATCACGCCCCGCTCGCTCAAGCCGTGGCGACCGGCCAGCCCGTCGTGGGCTTGGTTTTGTACGAGCCCTCGATTTGGGCGCAGCCCGTGTATTCACGGCGCCACGAAGTGTTTGTGCACGAGTCCGTTACCGAGCTTCAGGCGACGGCGCCCCGCTTGGGTTCGCACGGCAGGATCCCGCTGTGGTACGTGAATGCCGAGGCCGTTGAAGCGTTTGAAGCGCTTTCCCACTTAGCCAGGCTTCCGATCGGAACCGTGTTCAGCCACGAGGAGGTGGGCATCGAAGCCACATTTGCCCGCGACCGCCGCATGAAAAAGTGGTTTGCCGAGCGCGGAATTCAATGGGTCGAATCGCCCTATGGGTCGGTGCGTCGGGGACTGAAGCGCCGCACCGACTGGAACGCCCACTGGAACGAGGTGATGTTCAAAGAGCCCCTCACCGAGCCCGAGTGGAGCAAGGGTAGCGCGTGGTGTCCGAGCGAAGCGTGGCATGATTGGGCGAATGCGCGGGCTGTCGAGCGCCCCGCACGCGAAGCGGGCGTCGCCCAAACGGGCGGTCCGGCCTGGGGGCATCGCTACCTTAAGAGCTTTGTGGCGGGAGGCCGGGGGCGCGGCTACATGGCCCACATTTCAAAACCCGAGGGTGCGCGAACCCACTGCAGCCGCCTATCGCCGTACCTCGCCTGGGGCAATTTGAGTCTCAAGCAGGTCGTGCGGAACCTCGCCGAAACACGCAGCGGCGACCTACTCGCGATGCGCGACGCTCGGGCATTCGCCAGCCGACTTCGGTGGCGCGAGCACTTCATTCAAAAATTCGAATCGGAACCTCGAATGGAGTTCGAGCACGTGAATCGAGGGTACAACCAGCAAACGTTTAGCACGAATTCCGCACATTTAAACGCTTGGAAACTGGGGCAGACCGGAGTACCCATGGTTGACGCCTGCATGCGTAGCCTCAACGAAACCGGATACCTCAACTTTCGAATGCGGGCCATGCTCGTAAGCTTCGGATGCCATGCGCTCAACCTTCACTGGAAGGACCTGAGCGCCCACCTTGCACAGCAATTCCTTGATTTCGAGCCAGGTATTCACTACCCACAGCTTCAAATGCAGGCCGCGGTTACGGGCGTGAACATCGTCCGCATTTACAACCCCGTCAAGCAGGCCGAGGAACAGGATCCCCACGGTACGTTCATTGAGCGGTGGATTCCTGAACTCGCTTCACTGCCCATGCCCTTTCGCGCCGCCCCTTGGATTCTCACTGAAATTGACTGCGTGGGCTATGGATTTGAATTCGGAACCGACTACCCCGCACCCCTCGTGGACCTCACTCAGGCCCTTCGCGAAGCCAGAATTCGCCTGTACGGAGCCAAAAAGCGCCCCGAAGTGCGCGCAGAAAAAAATCGGATTCTCGAAATGCACGTAGCGCCCCAGCGCTCAAAACGAGGCTAGCTAAACCGTTGGTTGCTGCTCTTAAAACGACCTTTTTCAAAGTCTCTTAGCATCAGGTGCTTGGTCTTGCGCCCCGTGACTCGCTCGCGCCACATTCGAAACGACGACTGCTTCATGTGCGTGCGCATCAGGGCTCTCACATCGTTTTCACGCAATCCAAACTGCGCGTAAATCGCTTCAAACGGAGTCCGATCCTCCCAGGCCATGGCGATAACCCGGTCAATTTCAGCTTCTGATAATTCGTTCCTACGCATGTACAGTTAAGTGCTCCCGTTTTAACGCGGTGAGCAGTTGAAAAGTTCCGTGGCGATGGTGAACATTCGAAAGTGATACCAGTCACATTGCTACCTTGGAGGACCTTTTAGTTTTGACTTAAACCTTTATCACCCGTTACCATGACCGAATTAATTTCAGCTGGCGCCTTTTTAGTGGATGTGCGAACTCCCGAAGAGTTCGAATCCGGACACGTCAATGCCTCAGTAAACATCCCCTTGGACGAAGTTGCCGACCGCATTTCGGAATTCGAAGGCAAGAACCACGTGATCGTATTCTGCCGTAGCGGAAACCGCAGCGGAATGGCCAAAGCCATCTTAGCCCAGTCGGGAATCACCAACGTGACCAACGGCGGAACGTGGCAAGACGTCAAACAATACATCGACTAATCTGAACGTACCATGTGGGAATTCCTCATCAACCCTTGGCCATGGTGGTTCTCTGGAGCCGCCATTTCGGTCACCATGTTTGCCCTCATCCTATTTGGGCGAAGCTTTGGTTTCTCGAGCAACCTGCGCACCATTTGCGCCATCGCTTCGCGCCGCAAAGTCAAGTTTTTTGACTTCGACTGGAAAAAAGAAACCTGGAACCTCGTCTTTCTGGTGGGCGCCGTAATCGGAGGCTACATCGCCAATACCTACATGAACCAGGGCGAGGCCGTTCAGATCTCTCAAGCCACCATTCAAGACCTTGCGGCCTTGGGATTTGGCGATCCGAGCACCTCAGCATCGGGGGTTCAGCCTGACGAACTGTTTGCTTGGGAACACGTACTGACCCTGCGCGGATTCCTGATCCTCGCGGTGGCCGGACTGCTCGTTGGATTCGGGACCCGCTACGCCGGAGGCTGCACCTCAGGCCATGCCATCAGTGGCCTGTCTGACCTCCAGATCCCGTCCCTCATTGCGGTCATTGGCTTTTTTACCGGAGGCCTCATCATGACCCACCTACTCTACCCCTTGATCTTTTAAGTCATGCGATTCATCAAATACCTTCTGGTCGGAATCTTTTTCGGCATCCTCATGGCCAAAAGTGAGGCCTTCTCGTGGTACCGAATTCAAGAAATGTTCCGCTTTCAGTCATTCCACATGTACGGAATCATCGGTACAGCCGTCGTTCTTGGTGTGATCGGCACACTGATCATTAAAAAGTTCAAGATCAACGACACCGACGGAGAAAAAATCACGTTCAACCCCAAAGAAAAAGGATTTTACCGCTACTTCTTGGGCGGAAGCATCTTTGGTCTCGGTTGGGCCCTAGGTGGCGCCTGCCCTGGGCCTATGGTGGTCAGTGTAGGATACGGAGTGCTTTCAATGCTCGTCGTCTTCTTCTTTTCGATCGTAGGCACCTACCTGTACGGAGAAGTTCGCGACCGACTACCCCACTAAACCGCCATGGCTTCGCACCCAACCAATTCTGAACCTTCACACGGCAAGGATTCTATGGATCCGAACGTGTCCGAAGACCAAAAGGACTCCAAGCTTCTGCAGACCGTCGGTCAACTCTTGAGTCTGACTGTGTTCCTGTCGTTTTTTGTCGTCTCTCTGCTCGCCTACATCCTCGTGTTCACCCAGCCCAAGGCGTGGATGACCGCGTGGTGGGCTCGCGTGACGGCGCCCAGTCTTGAAGTCGAACCAGCAATGGCCCCGCCGGCTGCGCCGGCGGTGGCCTACTGGACGGCTCCCTCGACCTCGAGCATCGCGGATTCCGAGCAAAAAAAGCAGGTTGAGTACGGCAAAGACCTCATTGCCCATACGGCCAAGTACTTTGGTCCTCAGGGAATTCTTGAAAAGAACCGCACCAACGGCCTCAACTGCCAAAACTGCCATCTTGACGCCGGAACCAAAGTGTTTGGCAACAACTACTCGGCGGTTACCTCGACCTACCCAAAGTTCCGCGCCCGTTCGGGACAGGTCGAGAACATCTTCAAGCGCGTCAACGACTGCTTTGAACGCAGCTTGAACGGCAAGGCCTTGGATACGAATTCCGCCGAAATGTCGGCCATTGTCGCCTACATCAATTTTCTGGGCAAAGACGTCCCAAAGGGCGAACAACCCGAGGGCGTGGGTCTTAAAAAACTCGCGTTTATGAATCGCGCCATCGACCCTGTCAAGGGAAAACTCGTCTACGAAGCCCAGTGCCAAAGCTGCCACCAGGCCGACGGGCAAGGACTTTGGGTCGACGGTGCCCCTGAGCCCACATACCCTGCGCTTTGGGGCAAACTGAGCTACAACGACGGTGCGGGCCTGTACCGAATGAGCAACTTTGCCTCGTACGTTAAATACAACATGCCCTTGGGCGCCAGCCACGACGAACCCGTGCTGACCGACGAAGAAGCGTGGGATGTGGCGGCCTACGTGAACAGCCAGCCCCGCCCCACGAAAGACATCAGCCAGGACTGGCCCGACATCTCAAAGAAGCCCTTTGACCACCCGTTTGGCCCCTTTGCCGACGGATTTACCGAAACCGAACATAAGTACGGCCCGTTTGGCCCCATCAAGGCCAAGTACGACGCCATGAATCCCAAGAAATGAATCAAGACCGCCGCGAATTCCTCAAAAAAGCAGGCCTCTTCGGGGGCGCTATCGCCCTGAATCCCCTTACCTCGTTGGCGGCTGAAGCCTCCGACGCTTCCGCGCCCAAGGCCGGCACCTTTGACGGCAGCGTGGGCGACCTCGAGGTGACCATTTTGCAGACCACCGACGTGCACTGCCAAATTCACCCGCACGACGAACTTTTTTGGGAAGACGGCAAGTCCGTGTTTCGCCAAACTGGCGGATACGCCCACCTGGCGACCTACCTCAAGCAAGAGCGCGCCAAGCACGCCCACAGCTTTTTGATCGACACTGGCGACATGTTTCAGGGCAGCGAACTGTCGGTCAAGACGACGGGCGAAGCCATGGTTCCGATTTTAAACGCTTTGGACTACGACCTCTACCTGCCCGGCAACTGGGAGGTGGTGTACTACAAAAAAATGATGCAGCACCTGCTGGGTTCGCTGCACGCCCCAAAGGTCTGCGCCAACATGTACCACGACTTGGGCGACGGCAAGCGCGGAGAACTCGTGTTCCCCGCCTACCACGTGTGGAACGTGGGCGGAGTCAAAATCGGATTCCTCGGCTACACCGACCATCTGGTTCCGGTGCGCCAATCCCCCAACTACTCAAAGGGCATCATCTACACGCTGCCTGAAGAAAACCTAGCCCACTACGTCGACGTACTGCGCAACCAAGAGAAGTGCGCCGCCGTCATGGTGATCGCGCACTTGGGGCTTTCGCAGCAAATCAACTTGGCCAACCTGCCTGAAGCTGAGGGCGTCGACTACGTACTGGGTGGCGACACGCACGAGCGGGTCCGGGTTCCGATTCAGTGCACGTACGCCAAAGTGGTCGAGCCGGGTGCCTTCGGATCGTTTGTGGGCAAGCTCACCCTAAAGTTCCGCGACGGCAAACTCGTCAACGACATCTATGACCTGGTTGAACTCGAGGCCGCAAAGTACCCCGCTGATGCCGCCGTGGCCGCGCTGGTAAAGGCCAACGAGGCTCCGTTTGCCGCATCCATCAATGAGGTGATTGGCTACTCAAAGGTTCCGCTCTACCGCTACTTCGTCATCGAAAACACGATTGACACGATGATCACAGATGCGCTTCGCTGGCGCATGCCCGACGTGGATTTGGTGCTGAGCAACGGATTCCGCTTTTGCCCTCCCCGCTCGACTCCGGACCACACGGGCAACATTCCGATCACCTCAGGATACCTGTTTGACATGCTTCCGGTGGATAGCCCCGTGCGCGTCGCCGAGGCCACTGGTGAACAAATTCTCGGATGGCTCGAGAAGGAGCTGCACAACGTGTTTGCCGAGAAAGCCAGCGAGCGCTTTGGCGGATGGGTGATCAAATTCAACGGCATGAAGGTGGAATTCAAGGCCTTCGCCCCCAAAGGACAGCGCGTTCAAAAGGTCACCATTGGCAAAAAGCCGCTGGATCCCAAGCGCGTGTACCGCATGAGTGCCTGCGAGCGCGACGGCGACCCCATGGACATGCTTTGCCGTATTAAGGGCGTGACGAACGCTTCCAACAAGCCGTTCTCGCTGCACGACGTCATGCGCGACTACTTCAAAGCCAAAGGCCCTGTTTCGCCCAAGGTTCGCGGCAACGCCATTGTGCTTGACGCTCCCCAGACGTTGCTGACTCAAGTCACAGGCGTTCCGTACGAGTTCCGTTAATTTTCGGTCATGAAAAAGATTCTAACTACCCTGGCGTTGGTGCTTCTGAGCGCCACTGCTTGGGCGCAGACCGCGCCCGAACACCGCATTGTTTTTCAGCACACTACGGCCGACACCACGGCCCAAAAGGCGCTGATGAAGCAACTCGGAAACATGCTTTCTGTCAGCCCCACCACCCAAGTTGAAGTGGTCTGCCACGGTCCTGGCCTCAACATGCTTGTGTCTGACAAGAGCCGCGTGGCCGATAAACTCAACGGATTTGCCGAGCGGGGTGTCGTGTTCAGCGCCTGCCAGTTCTCGATGAAGGAACGCAAAGTGTCCGCCGACCAGCTGCTGCCGGGGGTACAGCAGGTTCCGGCCGGAATCATCTACATTGTCACCAAGCAAGAGGAAGGCTTTCACTACATTAAATCTGGGTTCTAGTTGCCAAAATTCCTCGCGATACTGTTGGCCCTGAGCGGGCTGCGCACGTGGGCGGAACCGGTATCGGATTCCGCCCGCTTCGCTTCGCTCAACCAGTACTTTGCGGCGTCCACCTACAGTTTTCATTCGCGCAGCTACTTCATGGGCACCGCCAACCGCGGACTGCTCAAAGACGACTTCACCTTGGCTCAAGGTGGCGACCTCGGAATCCAAACTCCGTGGCTGCACGGGCTGCGCTTCAACCTGAGCGGCTACTTCATCTACAACCTGGCGTCCAGTGACTTGGCGCGTCCGGATTCCATTTCGGGAGGCTTTAACCGCTACGAAGCCGGTCAGTACGACCTCGCCAACCGCGGAACCACTCGGGGCCTCGAACGCGTCGAGCAACTTAATGCTGAGTTTCAGCGCCGCGGATTTCACGCGCAACTTGGTCGTTTTCAGCGCGAAACACCCTTCTTTAACGCCCAAGATGGCCGCATGCGCCCCACCCTCGAAGAGGGTCTGTGGCTGCGCCAGTCCCTTGGTGGCTGGACGCTGCGGGGCGCATCGGTCTGGTCCATTTCGCCCCGCTCAACCGTGGACTGGTACCCAGTTGCCCAGTCCGTAGGCATCTACAGCCGTGGTGTACGCGCCGACGGAAGCCCCGGAGCTTACATACTGAGTGACGCCGGCCAAGCTCTTTACGTCGCCGGAGCCCAAGGGCCGCTGGCAAAAAACCTCACGCTGGAAGCATGGACCATGGCCTTCCCCAACGTAATGCACTCGCATACAGCCCAATTTGAATACCAACTCGGTGGGGCCAAATTCCGCCTAATGGGCCTCGCCCAAGGCCGACTGGGAAACGGTGGAAACGCCCAGGAGGACCTGACCTACATTCCCGAAGGCCATCAGGCCTATGCGGTCAGTAGCAACGCCAGCCTCCCTCTACCCCGCAAGCGCTACGCAGCACTTAGCTACACGCGAATCACTGGCCACGGCCAGTACCTCATGCCCCGCGAATGGGGCCGCGACCCATTTTACACGTTTATGTCCCGCGAACGCAACGAAGGCCTCGGCGACGTGCATGCCGCGACATTGATGCTCGGAAGCATTCGCAAGCGCGGTTCGCACGAAATCAACGTCGGCGTCTACGACCTTCCCGAACCCGGCAACTACCGCCTCAACAAGTACGGAATGCCTTCGTACTGGCAAGTCAATGTCGCAGGGCGAATGCGTCCACAAAAAGCCTTTGACGGACTCACCTTGAGGTACTTAGTGATGTACAAAGGCGGCCTTGGCCCACACAACCTGAGTCTCGCCCAGCAGTACAATAAAATCGGAGTGTGGCACCTCAGCCTCAGCGCCGACTACGCGTTTCAAACCAAGAAATGACGCTTCGCGAAGCCCACGAAGGCGACCTTGAGTTCCTGCAGCGAATCACCCAAACTCCCGGTTGGCTAGCAAACATTGGCCCGCGCGGAACCGAAACCCGCGACGGTGCCCTCGCCTACCTCGAGCGCAGCTTTCTCACCCCCTACCGCGAGCAAGGCTGCGGCCTCTGGGTCATTGATGTAGATGGAACCGCCGTGGGCTTGAGCGGAATCGTCGTCCGCGCCGGCGTCGAAATTCCGGACCTCGGATACGCCCTGCTTCCCGAATTTGAGGGCCACGGCTACGCCACCATTGCGGGTCAAAAAGTACTGGAATGGGCGCGGAATTCCGGCCGATGGACCACCTTGGACGCCTACACCATGCCGCACAACGACGCTTCAGGTCGGGTGCTTCAGCGGCTCGGCTTTACAGAGTTGGGCATTGTCCACCTCGAAGCCTTTGGCGGTGAACCGTCGCGGCATTGGCGGTTGTTGTTTTAATAATTCTTGTCCTGTACGCTTTGGTACATCGTTACTATGACTACTCTGGATGTTTCCGGGATATAAATCAAGCTATTTTTCGAGTTAACAGGTACAATCCTCACTTCCTTGCGCAAATAACTCTGCCGACCTAATTGAGGATAATTCGCGACTTTCTTTATGGTTTGAGTCACACTTTGTTTAAATCTGTTAGCAGTTTTTAAACCAAACTCTGAATGGAGGTAATCGAACTGACGATTTTCTTGATCCAGAAGTTCCGTTGTGAAAACTAAGACCTTCGCCCTGCGTTCCATGACGCCAAGGATAGAAGCTCCCCTCGTTCGTATTGAGCCATTCCCCGAACGAAGCTTCGGTAATCTGCCTCGGTCATCCAACCTGGACGGTCAGACTCCGCCAATTCTGGCGGTCTATTTGGACGTGTCTTTTTCATGAATCTAACCTACTAAAGGTAGTTCAAGCAATACCGACTGCAAACGGATGTTTATAATTCAAACGCCTGAAGCACGTGTACTAACGCACCGCCACCACCCGAACCTCGTGCGCGGCCAAGGCCAACGAATTCCCAAGCACCACAGGTTCCGAGCGAAGCAACTCTTGGCCCTCCAACCCTTGTAGCGCAGTCGGAAGGTTATAGGTTACCGCATTGGCACGTGTGTTAATCACAACCAGCACACGGTCTCCGTCCAAAATCCGCTCAAACGCCAGCACGTTGGGGTGCGAGTACGGCTTCAACGTGCCGTAGCGCAGCGCTTCGTGGTTTACCCGCAGGGCGTACAGCGCGCCGTAGCGTTCAGACAAACCGGGATTCGCGGACCAATTCACAGGGTCTTTGGTAAAAAAACTCTGGGTTCCGGTCACCCCAACCTCTTGGCCCGTATATATCAGCGGAACTCCGCCCATCAGCACCGCCGCAGCTTGGGCGGCATAGGCCCCCTCGATTCCGCCAAATTTGGTGACGGGCGTCGCGTCCCATGCAGACTGGTCGTGGTTCGTCGCAAAGCGCAGTCGCATCGCGGGCGAAGCATTGGTTTCGGCCGTACTCGCCGTAAAAAGATTGGTGACCGGGCTCTGAGCCGATCCAAATACTTGCTGCAGATTGAAGTTCCAGTTCCAGCCGTAGATCAGTGGCATTCCGGCATTGTAGTGGTCGGGGCGCTCGCCCTCGGTCAAAAACAGCAGCTTGCGGTCGGTGATTCCTTTGAGGTTGTCCATTGCGGACTTCCAAAACACAAACGGAACATAGTCCGCCGCATCAAAGCGGAATCCGTCAATACCCACCTCAAACACCCAGTACTTCATCTCGTCAATCATTGCCAGCTGGAGTGCGGGGTTGGCGAAGTTCAGGTCGGCGACATCCTGCCAGTTGGTTCCGGGGGGATGCACTATTACGCCCGCCGCATTGGTGGTGTACCACTCGGGGTGCTGCGTGATCCACGGATGGTCCCAGGCGGTGTGGTTGGCCACCCAATCGATAATGACGGCCATTTTGCGGTCGTGGGCCTCGGCGATCAAGGTTTTGAGGTCCTCCAGAGTTCCGAATTCGGGGTCGATGGCTCGG
>JBDLUG010000021.1:0-13510 GCA_039805405.1 Bacteroidota bacterium | reverse complement strand
GAAAGTAATGGTGAAAGACGACGTAGCCAATTTCTTTAAGGCTTAAGTCAAGGTTCGCCCTTCAAATGTTTAACCGCTCCCCGAGCGGTTTTTTTATACCTTTCAGTTATGGCTTTGTTCGGATTAAGTAAAACCAAAGAGGCTCTTTTTGGCGGCATCAGCAAGCTGTTTGGCGGAAAGGCTACGGTCGATTCCGCAACGCTGGATTCCCTCGAAGAAGCCTTGATTTCAGCCGACGTAGGCGTGGAGACGGCCGTACGCCTCGTGGAGGCGGTCGAGGAGCGCGTCGCTCGCGACAAGTACGTGAGCGAAGACGACCTGAAAGCACTCATTCGCAATGAGTTGGTAGATCAGTTTGCGGCGTGGGCAGAAGTAAAGCCCGTCGAGGTTCCTGCCGGGCAACCTCGAGTGGTGCTCGTAGTGGGTGTTAACGGAGTCGGAAAGACAACATCAGTGGGCAAGCTGGCCAAAAAGTTCCGCACTGAGGGCCAAGCGGTCGTTCTCGGGGCAGCCGATACGTTTCGTGCAGCGGCTGTGGACCAGCTTCGCATCTGGGCCGAGCGTTCTGGCGCAACCTTTGTCGAAAAGGGGATGAATACCGATCCCGCCGCGGTAGCCTACGCTGCGGCCGAAGCAGGAGCGCGCAACGGCGGCGGTGTGGTGCTTGTGGATACAGCCGGACGCCTTCACAACAAAGTGAATTTGATGAACGAGCTGGGTAAGATTCGCCGCGTCATGGACAAAATCGTGCCGGGCGCGCCCCACGAGACATGGCTGGTGCTCGATGCTTCAACGGGTCAAAATGCAGTAAATCAGGCGGTCGAGTTCTCTAAGGTGACCCCGCTGACCGGTTTGGTGCTCACCAAGATGGACGGAACCGCCCGCGGCGGTGTCGTGCTCGCCATTGCCGAGAAGCTTCGGGTACCCGTGCGCTATATCGGCGTGGGCGAGGGGGTCGACGACCTTCAAGAGTTTGATGCCAAAGAGTTTTTAAACGCATTACTGAGCTAGTCGGATGAAGACGAAAGAAGAAATCACGGCGAACTGGTTGCCGCGCTACACCGGCGTTCGCGCCGAAGACATGTCGGACTACATCTTGCTCACCAACTTCAACGAGTACCTGAGCCGCTTTGTGGCAATGACCGGTGGCCACATTGTCGACCCGAACCGCAGTATGCCGACGGCCCACGGCCAAGGTATGACCATGATCAATTTTGGCATGGGAAGCCCCAATGCGGCCACAGTAAGTGATTTACTGAGCATCGTGCAGCCTAAGGCCGTCCTGTTTTTGGGCAAGTGCGGTGGATTGAAGGAGCGCACCAAAGTCGGTGACTTTATTCTGCCCATTGGTGCGATTCGAGGTGAGGGGGCATCGGACTCGTACTTTCCGCCGGAGGTTCCGTCGCTACCTGCATTTATGCTCCAGCGCGCCACCTCGCACGTCATTCGCAACCGCGACCACGACTACTGGACCGGAACCGTGTACACCACGAACCGCCGTGTGTGGGAGCACGACGAGAAGTTCAAGGAATACCTGCGAATGACCCGCGCCATGGCGATTGATATGGAGACGGCTACGTTGTTCTCTGCAGGTTTTCACAACCGACTGCATTTGGGTGCGCTCCTGCTTGTTTCAGATCAGCCCATGACCCCTGAAGGCGTGAAGACCATCGAAAGCGACGCCAAGGTTTCGAGTGATTTTGTCGGATCGCACATTAGTATCGGAATTGACACCTTAGAAGAGATTAAGAATCAAGGTCTTTCAGTTCATCACCTCAAGTTTTAATTTAAGTATATGCGCACGAAGTCGGCGGCCAAAAACCGCATAAATGTCATTACGCTTGGCTGTTCCAAAAACGTATACGACAGCGAAGTTCTCATGGGCCAACTCAAGGCCGCCGGCAAAGATGTCGTGCACGAAGAGGAGGGCCGAATTGTCGTCATCAATACATGCGGATTTATTGAAAACGCCAAGGAGGAGTCGATCAACACCATCCTTGAGGCCGTAGAGGCCAAAGAGGCCGGGCTGCTCGACAAGGTCTTTGTCACGGGCTGCCTCAGCGAGCGCTACAAGCCTGATTTGGAGCGCGAGATTCCGAACGTCGACCAGTACTTCGGAACCCGCGACTTGCCCTTGCTGCTGAAGGCGCTTGGCGCTGACTACAAAAAGGAATTGGTTGGAGAGCGCCTCACTACCACACCGCAGCACTTCGCCTACCTCAAGATTTCAGAAGGTTGCGACCGTCCGTGCTCGTTTTGTGCGATTCCGCTGATGCGCGGCAAGCACCGATCAACACCCATTGAGGACCTCGTGACCGAGGCCCAGAAGCTGGCCGCCAAAGGTGTTGTTGAGCTGATTTTGATCGCCCAGGATCTCACGTACTACGGACTCGACATCTACGGAGAGCGCCGCTTGGCGGAGCTGGTAACCGCGCTGAGCGCGGTGGACGGAATCCAGTGGATTCGTTTGCACTATCTTTTTCCCACGGGCTTCCCCGAGGACGTGCTCGACGTGATTCGCGAGAATCCGAAGGTCTGCCGCTACATTGATATTCCGCTGCAGCACATCGCCGACAACGTGCTTAAAAGCATGCGTCGCGGAACCACGCACGCCAAGACCGACAAGCTTTTGGCGGCAATGCGCGAGAAGGTTCCCGGAATCGCCATTCGCACCACGCTCATTGTGGGCTATCCCGGCGAAACCGAGGCCGACTTCGACGAGCTCCTCGACTGGGTGCGTACCCAGCGCTTTGAGCGCTTGGGCGTGTTCACCTACAGCCACGAAGAGAACACGCACGCGTTTGCCCTTGAGGACGACGTTCCGGCCGAAGTCAAAATGGCTCGCCAGCAGGCGGTCATGGAAGTTCAGCGCGAAATTTCACTCGAACGCAACGAGGCGCTGATCGGCCAAACCTTGACCGTCATCATCGACCGCGCCGAGGGCGAGGCCTACATCGGCCGCACCGAGTTTGATTCGCCCGACGTCGACAACGAGGTGCGCATTGAGGCTCCCGGGTTGCACCTCAAGCGCGGAACCTTTGTCACCGCAAAAATCATCGGCGCCACGGAATACGACCTCGAGGCGGAACTCGTTACTCGTTTCTAGTAACTGGTTTTTGTGGATAAATCACCTTAGCCGTTTGTACACGGCTAGGGGCGGTTGGTTACCTTTAGGTTTCGACCATGTACCTCGTATTTGACACTGAAACCACCGGATTACCAAGGGATTGGAATGCGCCGCTGAGCGACGTAGACAATTGGCCTCGGGTGGTGCAGGTCGCTTGGCAGCTGCACGGACCAGACGGATCGCTTCTCGAGGCCAAGGATTTCTTGATTCGGCCAGAGGGATTTAATATTCCGTTTGGGGCCCAAGAGATTCACGGAATTAGTACCGAACTCGCCCGCCAAGATGGGGTCACGCTGTCTGAGGCGCTGGCCGCGTTTCAGTCGGCACTCGACCGGACGCAGTTCATGGTGGGGCACAATCTCAAGTTTGACCTCAATGCCCTCGGGGCCGAGTACCTGCGTCTCGGATGGAATGAGTCGTGGATTCAAAAGCCCGTGCTCGATACGATGACGCCACAGACGGCGGCGTTGGTGGGTATTCCGGGGCGCAGCGGATTCAAGCCCGCCAAACTGGGAGAACTGCACGCCAAGCTCTTCGGTCAAGAATTTGCAGAGGCCCACAATGCCACGGCAGACGTGGAGGCCACCGCGCGATGCTTTTGGGAACTCGTGCGCATTCGCCACTGGCAGCCTAGCCAGCTCGGCGTACAACCCGCGCAGCTCGAGGATTTTATCGCGGCCAACCCCCAGATGGTTTCGCCCGTCGGGCTTACGCACCGCAACCTCAAGGCGGCCAGTGCTGCGCTTAAGGCAAAGGTGGCAGACCCGGTTCCGCCCGCTGCCACCACGTCGCCAGGTGCGTCTACAGATATTCCGTTTTTTCACCTGCACGTGCACAGCCAGTTCAGCGTGCTGCAGGCGACGACAAAGGTTCCGGAACTGATCAAGCGTGCGGCGGCAGACGGACAGCCCGCAGTGGCGCTGACCGACCTCGGCAACATGATGGGCGCGTTTCAGTTCGTGCAGGGGGTACAGACCTACAACAAAAACAGACCTGAGGGTAGCCCTGAGCTCAAGGCCATCATGGGAATGGATGCGTTTGTGTGCCGCAACCACCAGGACCGAAGCCAGAAGGACGACGGATTCCAGATTCCGCTGCTGGCCAAGAACAAAACGGGCTACCACAACCTGGCCAAGCTGAGTTCCATCGCCTACATCAATGGATTTTACTATGTTCCGCGCATCGACCGCGACCTGCTGCTCGCCCACAAAGAGGGCGTCATGGTCACAACCGGCGGAATGATGGGGGAGGTTCCCCAGCTGATCTTGAATGTGGGCGAAAAGCAAGCCGAAGAGGCGTTTTTGTGGTGGAAAGAGCAGTTCGGAGCCGATTTTTACGCAGAAATCAACCGCCACGGCCTTCCTGAAGAGGATGCCATCAACGAGGTGCTTCGTCGCTTTTGTGCCCGGCACGGGGTCAAGGCGGTGGCCGCCAACAACTCGTTCTACTTGGACGAGGCGCAGGCCGAGGCGCACGACGTGCTGCTCTGCGTCAAGGAGTCCGAAAAGAAGTCGACCCCCATCGGGCGCGGACGCGGATTTCGCTACGGGTTCCCCAACAGCAAGTTCTACCTCACTACCCAGACTGAGATGCGCCAGCGCTTTGCGGATTGGCCTGAGGCTCTCGAAAACTTGGGCGAAATCCTCGAGAAGGTCGAGAACTTTGGACTCGCGCGCGACGTGCTCTTGCCCGCGTTTGAAATTCCGAACGAATTTGTGCACTCCGACGACGCCACCGACGGCGGAAAGCGCGGCGAAAACGCCTACCTGCGGCACCTGACGTATGTGGGCGCCACAAAGCGCTGGGGCGATCCGGTTCCGGCTGAAATCGCCGAGCGGCTTGATTTTGAGCTCGAAACCATCGAGCGCACGGGCTATCCTGGATACTTTTTGATCGTTCAGGACTTCTGCCAAGCAGCACGCGACATGGGCGTGAGTGTGGGGCCGGGGCGGGGATCTGCAGCGGGTTCGGCGGTCGCGTATGCTACCGGAATCACCAACGTCGACCCGATCACCTACGACCTTCTGTTCGAACGTTTTTTGAATCCGGACCGCGTAAGCCTCCCCGATATTGATATTGACTTCGACGACCGGGGTCGCGACAAGGTGATTCAGTACGTCATTGACAAGTACGGGTCCAACCAAGTGGCGCAGATTATCACCTACGGATCCATGGCGGCGAAGTCGGCCATCAAGGATGCAGGTCGGGCCCTAGACCTTCCGTTTGACGAGGCAGACCGCCTGACCAAGTCGGTGCCCGACAATTCGAGCTTGCCGGTCATCCTTGACTCAGACGATGCCACGATTCGCGAAAAGTTCCGCAACGAAGACTACGACAAGGCGGTGGCGCTGCGCGAGATGGCCAAGGGCAACGACCTCAAAGCGGCGACGCTCCAGCAGGCCAAGGTGCTCGAGGGCTCGCTGCGCAACACGGGCATTCACGCCTGCGGGGTCATTATCACGCCGAGTGACATTCGCGAGCTGATTCCGGTGGCCACGGCCAAGGACAGCACGATGTGGACGACGCAGTTTGACAACGCGGTCGTCGAGTCTGCGGGCCTTCTCAAGATGGACTTCTTGGGCTTGAAAACGCTTACGCTGATCAAAGACAGCATTGAGTTGATTCGCAAGCGCCACGGAGTTGACATTGATATTGAGGCGATTCCGCTCGACGACACCGCCACCTACGAGCTCTTTCAGCGCGGAGACACCGTCGGCATCTTTCAGTACGAATCGCCCGGGATGCAAAAGCACCTCAAGGACCTCAAGCCCACGGTGTTTGGCGACCTGATCGCCATGAACGCCCTGTACCGCCCGGGGCCGATTGAGTACATTCCGAGCTTTATTCGCCGCAAGCACGGAACCGAGCCCATCACCTACGACTTGGCGGACATGGAGGACAACCTTCGCGAGACCTACGGAATCACGGTCTACCAGGAGCAGGTGATGCTGCTGTCGCAGAAGTTGGCCGGCTTTACAAAGGGTCAGGCCGACATGCTTCGCAAGGCGATGGGCAAAAAGATTAAGGCCGTACTCGACCAGATGAAGCCACAATTTGTGCAGGGCGGAATCGAGCGCGGGCATGCCGAACCCATTCTCGAAAAGATTTGGAAGGACTGGGAGGCCTTTGCGTCGTACGCCTTCAACAAATCGCACTCCACCTGCTACGCCTGGATCGCCTACCAAACTGCCTACCTCAAGGCCCACTACCCGGCAGAGTACATGGCGGCCGTGCTGTCCAACAACATGAACGACATCAAGCAGGTGACGTTCTTTATGGAGGAATGCCGGCGCATGAAGCTTCCCGTGCTGGGGCCCGACATCAACGAGTCCGAGGGACCATTCACGGTCAATCCAGCGGGCGCACTTCGCTTCGGACTGCTCGGAATGAAAGGGGTAGGGGCCGCCGCCGTTGACTTTTTGCTCGTGGATCGAGCGGCCAACGGTCCCTACACTAGCGTGTTTGACGCCGCCCGCCGCCTCGACCTTCGGGTCGTCAACAAGGGAACCTGGGAATCCCTCGCGCTGGGCGGGGCCTTCGACCGCTTCGAGGGCGTCCACCGCGCGATGTTTTTTGCCGAAGAATCCGACGGGCGGCCATTTGTTGAGCGCCTCCGGCGCTACGGCCAGGCGTATCAGGACCAGCTGAATTCCGCCCAAGTCAGTCTATTTGGCGAAGACAGTGGGGTAGATACGCCAGAGCCGGCGCTACCGCAGGTTCCGACCTGGAACAACCTCGAGCTGCTCAAGCGCGAAAAAGAGGTGATTGGCATCTACGTGAGCTCGCATCCGCTCGACGCCTACCGCTATGAACTGCGCACCTTTCGCAAGCAGTCGGTGGCCGAGCTGGGCAACCTTGACGAGTTTGTGCAGGGCCGCGGCTCACGCGACTTTATCGTCGCGGGCATCATCACCAACGCCCAGGTGCGCATGACCCGAACCGGACGCGAAATGGGCAGTTTTGTGCTCGAAGACGAAGACGGAGCCAACGAATTCGTGCTCTTTGGCCAGCAGTTCCTCGACCAGCGGAGCTTTTTTGTCAACGACCTGATGGTGCTCGTGCGCGGACGCGTGCAGCGCCCTGCGTGGGCCCGCGACGACAGCCAGGCTCGGTTGGTGGCCGACATTACCAAAATCCAGCTCCTCAGTGAGCTCTTTGACCGCGAGGCCAAGGGGTTAACGCTTTTTGCCGCGATTCAAGATATTACACCAAGCTCGTACGGCGAGCTGGCCCAAATTTTGCGCGCCCATCCGGGAAAGCAACGCATTCAGTTCCACATTGGTGACCCCGTGAGCCAAACCCAGCTTCGAATGCCGAGTCGGGGTTTGGGAATCCAGGTTTCGCGCGAACTGCTTGCCGAGTTGGACCGCCTCAATCACTTTCATGCCGCAGTACGCCTTGATTAGAATGAACCATACCTTGCTCAGTGGGCTCTTGCTGGCTGCGTTCAGCAGCGTTGCCCAAAACGCGCTCGACGCACAGGGTCGCCGCACGGGTCCGTGGACGGCCAAGTACCCCTATGGTCAAGTGCGCTACGAGGGCCAGTTTGACGCAGGGGTTCCGGTGGGACGCTTCACGTACTACCACGACAATGGGTTTCGCAGTGCGCAGATGGACTTTCGCGGCACGACTGGCGTGTGCATGAGCGAACAGTACGACGAAAAGGGAAAGCTTATGGCGCGTGGCCGCTTCGGTTCCGACCGAGAACGCGACAGCATATGGACCACCTACGCATTTGACGGAACGAAGCTCGAGGAAGCTTCCTACACTGCGGGGAAACTGCACGGCAGCTACACCATGTTTTACCCAAACGGCAAGGTGATGGAGCGCGGAACCTACGAGCACGGTGCCAAAGTCGGTACCTGGACGCGGTTTCGCGAGACGGCTGCCAAGGAGCGCGTGGTCAACTATGCCGCCGGCCTTCTTCAGGGCACGTGGACAGAGTACGACGAAGACGGTCGGGTGGCCGTAGTCGGAACCTACCACAACGACCTGCGCCACGGCAAGTGGACCTATTTTGAGCGCGGAACTGCCGTGCGCACCGAGGTGTACCGTCGTGGAATCCTCGAAAAGCCCAGCAAGTAATGGCTCGGGTGGTCGTCGGTCTTTCAGGAGGCGTAGATTCGTCGGTGACGGCCCTGCTTATGCAGCAAGAAGGCCATGAAGTCATCGGCATCTTTATGCGCAACTGGAACGACGCGTCGCCGACCCTCGAAGACGAGTGTCCCTGGATTGAAGACTCCAACGACGCGCTCCTCGTCGCTGAAAAACTCGGAATTCCGTTTCAAGTACTCGACCTGTCGGTGCAGTACAAAGAGCGCATCGTAGACTACATGTTTGCCGAGTACGAGGCAGGTCGCACACCCAATCCCGACGTGCTGTGCAACCGCGAAATCAAGTTTGACCTCTTTTTGGACGCGGCGCGGTCACTCGGGGCCGACTACGTCGCCACAGGCCACTACGCTCGGGTGGATCAGTCGGCGGACGGTCTTTTTCACCTCAGAGCAGGCCTTGACGCCGGCAAGGACCAGTCCTACTTTTTGTGCCAGCTGAGTCAGGAGCAGCTTTCGCGCGCACTTTTTCCCATCGGAGGTCTTCAGAAGTCCGAAGTTCGCCGCCTCGCCGCTGAGGCCGGACTGGTGACAGCGGCCAAGCGAGATTCCCAAGGGCTGTGCTTTATTGGCCACGTGCGTTTGCCGGACTTTTTGCAGCAGCAGCTCAAGCCCAAGCAGGGCGACATTGTTGAAATCGCACGGGATTCCCCGGTGGTGGCCAATGCTCCGCTGGGTAGGCCGTGGGGATTTGTTCCGTCTGACGGTCAGGTCGTGGGCCAGCACCAAGGTGCGCACTACTACACCGTGGGTCAGCGCAAGGGGTTGCTGGTGGGGGGTAAGCCCCTGCCGCTGTTTGTGCTCGCCATTGATGTCGCGCAGAACGCCGTATACGTGGGCCAGGGCGAGGACCATCCTGGGCTGTACCGAGCGGCGCTGTGGATGAAGGATGTACATTGGGTTCAGCCCCATCGTGCGTTGGCCGAGGGGGCATCTGCCCCTTATTTGGTGCGGATTCGCTACCGTCAGGCTTTGGTTCCGGCCGAACTTCGGGCCGCAGATGGCGGAACCTGGATCGAGTTCAGCCAACCCATGAAATCCGTGGCGCCCGGACAGTTTGCGGCGTGGTACGACGGCGATGAATTAATTGGTTCTGGTGTTATAAATAATTAATTATGAAATACTTATTTACATTAGCTTCAATCGTTTATATAAGCTCTGCTTTTGCGCAAGAAGCTCCCAGAGCGTACTGGGTATTTGTGAACGAATCGGCCATTGACTACAGCAGGCCCCAGCTCGGCCCGGACGCCCTCGCGCGCCGCACCGCCCAAAGCATCGCGCTCCGTCCCACGGACTTTGCACTGCAGCCCGAGGTTGTCGGCATCGTGAATTCGGTGGCTCCCGTCATTGGCCGCAGTCGCTGGCTTCGCGCCGTGGTGGTCAAAGCCGATGTGCGCCAGCTCGCTGCCATTCAAGCCCTTGATTGCGTGCGTGCTACACGGCCCGTGGCATTAATGAAGCGTCCGCTTTCGAGCTGTGAACAGCTCTCAGGTAACATGTTTCCGGCTTCTGGCTTCGCGCGTGACGGCGATGAGGGCACCACATCGTACAACTACGGGGCCTCCATCGATCAGGTGCTACAGATTCGTGCGGACGCCTTGCACGATGCGGGATTCAACGGGGCGGGGGTTAAGGTGGCCCTCATGGACGGTGGTTTCAGTGGCGCCGATACCTATTCTGCCTTCACCGGGGCATGGCAGCAGGGTCGCGTGCTCGGAACCCTCGACTACATCGACGGCGACACCAACGTCTTTCACGTGGGAAGCCACGGTATGAGTGTGTGGAGCACGATCTGTGCGGATCTTGACGGGAGCTTTGTGGGTACGGCTCCGCAGGCATCGTTTTACCTGTTTAAAACCGAGAACCAGATCTCTGAAACGATTGCTGAGGAGTACAACTGGGTCATGGCCGCGGAGCGTGCCGACTCCCTAGGGGTCGACGTAATCAACACTTCGCTCGGATACACCACATTTGACAACGGGATCGGAGACCACAGCTACGCCGACATGGACGGCCGAACTACGCCCATTTCGCAAGCTGCGGTTACCGCCGCCCGAACCGGAATGATCTTGTGCATTTCTGCCGGAAACGAGGGCAGCTCAAGCTGGAAGTACATTTCGGCTCCTGCCGACGCCGATTCAATCCTCGCCGTTGGAGCGGTCGATGTCTTCGGAATTCGCGCCGCGTTCAGCAGCCAAGGCCCTTCTGCCGACGGTCGCATCAAGCCCGACGTGGCGGCCAGAGGGCTCGGTGCCACCGTCATGAATTCGAACGGCCAAGTGGCTACATCCTCAGGAACGAGCTTCTCGTCGCCCATCATGGCTGGAGCCATGGCGAGCCTTGTTCAGGCAGCGAAAACACTTCCAAACGGCTACAGTGCGCAGGACCTCATTCACCGTGTGCGCATGTCAGCACACAAGGCCTTGGCACCCGACTCCTTGGTTGGGTACGGAATCCCCAACTTCGCCATCGTCCTCAACGGCCTGGGAGTCGACCCGCTTCACGAGGCGAAGCCGTGGACCCTGCATTCTTCAGCTAACGGATGGCTGCTGCGCCGCACCGCGTCTGGAACCTCAGATGTGCTCGAGTTCTTTTCGGTGGATGGACGCGTTCTAGAGCGAATCGAGGTAGCCCCCGGTCAAACAGAGGTGCCGCTTCGCAGCCGTCCGTTCTGGGGCTACGTGCGCAGCACCAGCCAAGTCCTAGCTGTAGCGGCCCGCCACTGATGAAGACGCGGCTGACCGAACTGCTCGGCATCGAAGTCCCCATCATTCAAGGGGGCATGATCTGGTGTGCCGGATGGGAGCTGGCGGCGGCTGTCTCGAACGCCGGAGGCTTAGGCACTTTGGGATCGGGAAGCATGTACCCCGACGAGCTCCGCGAGCAGCTTCAGTTGCTCAAATCCGCAACCAATCGACCGTTTGCCGTGAATATTCCGATGCTCTACCCGAACATTGCCGAGCACCTTCAGTCCTGCATTGATTTTGAGGTTCCAGTGGTCATCACTTCGGCGGGCAACCCAAAACTGCACACCGCATGGCTCAAGGAGCGCGGGCGCACCGTGCTGCACGTGGTCTCCTCGTCGGCTTTTGCCGCAAAGGCTGAAGCGGCCGGAGTCGACGCCGTCATCGCCGAGGGCTTTGAAGCCGGTGGCCACAACGGCCGCGAAGAGACGACGACGATGGTGCTGGTTCCGCAGGTCGTGGACGCCGTGCAGATTCCGGTAGTGGCCGCGGGTGGAATCGCCGACGGTCGTTCCATGGCCGCAGCCCTGGCCTTGGGGGCCGAGGGGGTTCAGATGGGTTCTCGCTTTGTAGCGACGCCTGAGGCCAGTGCCCACGCCGCATTCAAAAGTGAAGTCCTCGCCGCCGGCGAGGGCGCAACCCGGTTGACGCTCAAGGAACTGGCTCCAGTCCGCCTGCTCAAAAATTCATTTTATGAGCGCGTTGAAGCGGCCTATGCTCGCGGAGCTTCAACCGATGAACTCAAAGAAATTTTGGGTAGAGGGCGTGCCAAAAAAGGCATGCGCGAAGGCGACCTCGTCGAAGGCGAGCTTGAAATTGGACAGGTGGCGTCGCGCATCGACGCACTGCGTCCGGCAGCTGACATCGTGCTCGAAACCGCAGCACAGTGCGCCCAAACCCTTAAGCGCTTATGCTAGACCGACTCGTCGTCCACATCGGCCTGCACAAAACAGGAACCACTTGGCTTCAGCGCCATGCGTTGGTAGAGGCTTATGGGGTGCAGCCGCTCGTGGATTCGGCCCGCCCTTGGGACGACCGCGTGCTTCAGTCTTTGGTGCTGGGTGAAACGTTTGATCCGCGTGCGGTCCGAGCGGAGCTTGAACGCCGCTGGGACGGATCCTCGCTCCCCGTGCTGAGCGCAGAACGCTTGGGCGGACACCCCATTTCGGGTGCCTACGACCGTTGGCATATTGCCGACCGGTTGGCTGAGGCGCTTCCGGGAGCGCGGATTCTTGCCGGAACCCGTTCCGAAGAGTGGGAGGAGAGCATCTATGCCCAAATGATCCACGAGGGGTTTACGGGCCGAAGCCTGATGCAGCCCGCGCGGACGACCTGGAAGACGGCGTCCTGGCCTGGATCCTTCATGGACGTCGACGGACTCGTGGAAGGCTACCGCCAGCGCTTCGGTCGTGACCGTGTTGCGGTGTTGCCCTACGAGCTCCTGAGGGACCAGCCAGAGCTCTACACAAAGCGGTTGGCAGAGGTCTGTGCGCACGAGCCGCTTCGTGGCGCATCAGTAGCCACGGTGTACCGTGAGAATTCACGCGCTCAGGATCTTGAACGGATTCGCTTGGCGAATTACTTCAAGGTATCTGCGCTCAACCCCAGTCCCGTAGTGGATTTGGGTCCGCGCGGTGCCGCCTTGCTCGCCCGGGTACTCAAGCCGTTCTAGTCGCGTGCCTGCCGCTTGACGAACTTCGTCAAGATCACGATTTCTTGCCCCTCTACGCGTCCCTCGATGTACTCGGAGTTGCTGCGGTCGAGGCGAATATTGCGCACGACCGTACCCTTTTTGGCGGTAAAGTTGGTGCCTTTGACGTCAAGGTGTTCGGTGAGTACGACAGTATCGCCGTGCTGCAGGACCACACCATAAGCGTCTTTGTGGACAACAGAACTGGGCGCAGATTCGGCCCAGTCGCGGGTCTCTTCGTCAAGGTACATGCTGTCTTTGAGGTCGTTGGCCCAGTCGGTTCCGACCGACGAAAGCAGTCGGTACACGCGTACTTGAACAGCCGGAATGGGGCTCCACATGCTGTCGTTGAGGCAGCGCCAGTGGTCGGCGTGGGCCGAGGGTTCAGTTGATGATGCGGTGCAGGTCGCGCAGACTGCGATGCAGTCGTTTGCAGAAGTTCCCTTTTTGGGAGCGACCACCTCAGACAAAAGGTCAGCAGAAACGCCGCACAGTTCGCAGCGGCCCTCGCTGCGGGCAGAAAGTTCAGAAATCATGGTAGTGTAAAATGTGGGCCTGGGCCTATGAAACCCGGGCGTCGTAGGTTCCGCCCATACTCGGATTGTCGCCCATGAGTCGAACCATGCAGGACTTCTTGACCATGTTGAATACGGCCATGTGCACGTCTTCGGCCACTTCCATGTCCATGGCGTCTGAGTGGATACTGAGGTCGGCAATCTCTCGGAGCTTGCCGCCCTTAAATCCGGTCATGCCGACGAGTGTCGCGCCGTGTGACTTGGCGAACTCGCCAGCTTTCAAGACGTTGCGTGAGTTTCCGCTGCCGCTAATGCCAATGACG
>JBDLUG010000020.1:0-13562 GCA_039805405.1 Bacteroidota bacterium | reverse complement strand
ACAAAACCCAGAGCAGGGGAGGCGTAGGCTCGCGTGGAGCCAATACCCGTGATGAAGACTTTATTGAGCACGTGTTTGTGGCCACGAACCACAACTACATGCTGTTCTTCACCGAGCAAGGTCGCTGTTTCTGGCTGCGCGTGTACGAGATTCCAGAAGGAAACCGCACGAGCAAAGGCAAGGCAATTGTCAATTTGATCAACTTGCCGAGCGACGACAAGGTTCGCGCCTTCATCAATACCAAAGATTTGAAGGACGAAGAGTACGTCAACAGCCACTATGTGGTTTTGTGTACCGTTAAGGGCATTATTAAGAAGACGACCTTGGAGGCTTACAGCCGTCCACGTGCCAACGGAATTCACGCCATTGGCGTGCGCGACGGCGACCGCCTTTTGGAGGCTCGTTTGACCAACGGCAGCAACGAAATCATCATGGCGGTGCGCAGCGGAAAGGCGATTCGCTTCCCCGAAGCGAAGGTGCGCCCGATGGGCCGCGGAGCTTCTGGGGTGCGCGCCATGGCGCTCGATACCGAGAACGATGAAGTGGTGGGAATGGTATGTGCCGCAAGCGAGCATGATTCGATCCTGGTCGTGAGCGAGAACGGCTACGGAAAGCGTACCCTCGTCGAGGACTACCGCATCACCAACCGTGGCGGTAAGGGTGTCAAAACGCTGAATGTCACCGACAAAACCGGCGACGTGATTGCCATCAAGGACATTACCGACGAGGACGATTTGATGATTACCACCAAGCGCGGAATCATGATTCGCATGGCGGCTGCCGACTTGCGCGTCATGGGCCGTGCCACCCAAGGCGTTCGCTTGATCAACTTGAAGTCGGGAGAGTCCATCGCATCAGTGGCCAAAGTCCCTTCATCAGAAGTTGAAGAAGTGATTGAGGGTATCGAAGGCGGAATCGCACCCGAAGCAGGGGAGGCGAGTGCAGAATAATTTTCTGTAAATATGCTGAAATTGTGAAGGCCCCGCTGAGCGGGGCCTTTATCTTTGTGGCAAATACGTACTTATGAAAAAGGTTCTTTTTGCTGTATTTGCTGGCTCTGCGATGTTTGTGCAGGCACAAGACGGCCCCAAGATTTCAAGTGCCAAGATCGCCCTGAATGCGGGAGATCTCGTGGAAGCTAAGCGCTACATCGATGAAGCAAAAGCTTCAGTGGACGCCCTAGCTCCCGAGGCGCGCAACCCCAAGTTGATGCCCAAGTACTTGCTGTACCGCGGTGATGTGTACTACGCACTGTTCAACGAGCCCTCGAGCAAAAACATCGAGACGCTCAATGAGGCGACTGCGGCTTACGCGGATCTTTTGGCGTACGAGAAGGCGTTGGGTAAAATCAAGTTGGCTAAGGCTTCAGAAGAGAAGCTTCCGCTACTCGCCCAGGCTTATGTGGGTCTTGCTGAAGACTTTAACTTCAATCAGAACAATAAGGCTTCATCGATTGCAGCCTACGAAAAGGCGATTGCCACACGTGCCCTTTTGGGTCAATTGGACACCACTAACATGTCGTATGTGGCCTACTTGACGATGGAGACGGGTGATAAGGCGAAGGCCGAGCAGCTGTTCAAGAAGCTTGTGGAGCTCGAGTACAAGGGCATTCAATGGACTGGAATTCTCGCCGAAGATGGCAAGCGGTACCCGTTCCCAGACAAGGCTACCTTGGACATGTACATCCAAATGGAGAAGGCCAGTGAGCCCCAGCGCACAGAGAGCATTTTGGTAGATTTCTACATCCGCCTGCTGTTCATGTACATTGAAGACAAGCGTGCCGATGATTTTGACGCATTAGTCAAGGTGGCCCGTGCAAAGTTCCCAATGAACGACGACCTTTTGAAGCTTGAGCTCCAAGCGTATTTGGATCGTGAAGATTTCAACGGCGCGATTTCTAAGCTCGAAGAGGCACTTGCGAAAGAGCCCAGCAATCCGTTGTACCTGTACAATGCAGGGTTCTTGTACCACCAGAAGCTCAAGAATACGCCAAAGGGAATCGAGTACTACGAGCGCGCGATTGCTGCAGACGCGAAGTACGTAGATGCTATCTATATGCTTGGACTAGTGTACATTGACGAGAGCAACGTCTATGTGGAGAAGATTAACGCGCTTCCGCGCAATGCGACCCAGAAGCAGTACGACGAGCTCAACAAGAAGAAGGATGAAGAGCTGAAGAAGGCGTTGTCGTACTTCGAACGCTCGTACGCGATTCAGCCGAAAGATTCGGCCACGCTTGAGGCGCTTCGCGAGGTGTACTACAAGTTGAGCCGCTACGAGGACGTAAAGCGTGTTGCTGCGGAGATCGCCGAGCTGTAAGCTTCTTTTACGTGAGATAGTTGAGAGCGCCCGCTAAAGCGGGCGTTTTCTTTTAGAGGGGGTCTAGAGTTTGGGTTTTGGGGTCTCGTTTCAGTTGACAGGAATGGGGGCAGTGGCCGTTGGTGGCAAATGGGCAAAGATTGGGTACGGGCGGGACTAGTTTAATTATGTAATTAACATAATATATATTATAGGATAAATGATCGTGTGAAATTTTGAAATCCGGTTATAGCCGAACATACACGTTTAAAACGGTTGTGGTTGAAAAGATTTAGTGCAGCATAAATTAATACTGGCGGGTACGGCGGTCGGTGGTGCTGGTTCCGGTCCGCATCGAAAAAAAATTGTTCGTTGAGGTCGGTTGCTACGAACTCTTGGCCAGTAAGGATTTGACGGGGTTTCGACCGACAGTCATTCCGCGGCCCGATTTCGTGGCTACGGGCATCAGATGTACGGGAGTTTCGTCAAAACGCGGATCGAGTTTGGCGGTACAGCGCTCAAGCTGCTGAACGTCAAGGCTGGCGTAGCCGTACTCGACGGATATTCGGCCGGACATTCGGTAGATTCCGCGCCGGCGAATCGCGTGGCGGGCCACGGCGGGCGGAAAAAGCACGACGTCAAAAATGTGGCCGCGGCGATCTTCGAAGGTTCCGATTTGCATCCAGTCGCCGCGCACGGTTTTGGTGTTTTTAAGGCTTATGAGGTAGCCGAGGATTTCGGTGTGGGTTCCGTGGGATTGGGGCCAGTGCTCGGGCGGTATAGTGTACTGAATTTCAGGGAGTTCAAATAGCAAAAAGGGGTCGCAGAGCGGAAACCCAAAGAGTTCAATGTGCTCGTAGGATCGTTCTAAGTCGCTGGTTTCGAGGATGGGGACCTCGGGGTGTGCGGATTTTGGGGTTGCGAGGGTGTCGAAAAGGCTGGGTCCGGGCGCCGGCGGCGGGCGGTGGCCCAGGCGCCGGTGGGCCGCCCAGAGCAGCGTGCGCGCGGGGCGGCCGGTGAAGCGAAAGGCTTCAGCCCGAATCAGGAGCAAGAGCGCTTCGAGGGGTATTGGTTCGCCGGGGCGGTGCAGGCGGTCGACGAAGTTGTCAAAATCAGAGAAGGGTCCTCCCTCCTGTCGGGCGCGATCAATTCGGTGACCAAATTCGGCGTCGAAGCTGCGGATTCGATCGGTTCCGAGGATGACGCGAAGACCTTGGCGAAGGACCGTAAAGGTGCGGCCGTCGTTGATGCAGGGCGGTTCGATGCGAGCCCCGTGACGGCGCGCCTCCTGGAGGTAGTGCTCGGCACGGTAGTAGCCTCCGCCGTTGTTGACGTTGGCGACCATGAACGGAACCGGAAAGTAGGCCTTGAGGTAGAGGCTTTGAAAGCTTTCGACCGCGTACGACGCAGAATGCCCCTTGGCGAACGCGTATCCGGCGAAGCTCTCGATTTGGCGCCAGATTTCGCGGGATTCCTCGGGAGCGTACCCGCGTTGGGCGCAGTTGGTAAAAAATTGGTTTTCGACCTCCTGAAATTCGGTGCGGGAGCGGAATTTTCCGGACATTCCCCGCCGAAGGACGTCGGCCTCGGCAAGCGAGAGACCTGCGTACTCGTGTGCAACCCGGATGACGTCTTCTTGGTAGACCATGACGCCGTAGGTTTCGGGAAGGATGCGCAAGAGTTCGGGGTTGGACTCTGCGCGACGCGAGGGATCGCGGTGCCGGTCGATGTAGGCCTTCATCATTCCCGAGGATGAGACGCCCGGGCGAATGACCGAGCTTGCCGCAACGAGCTCAAGGTAGTTCGAAGTCTGAAGTTTAGTCATGAGCATGCGCATGGCCGGGGATTCGACATAGAAGCATCCCATAGCTCCGCCGTTGCGAAGGAGTTCGAGGCAGTGCGGGTCGCTTTTGAATCGGTGGCTGTCGTGGATGTCGGCGGTGGGGATGCCCGAATCCCGCAGCGTAGCGAGGGTTTCGGAAATTTTACTGAGCCCTCGCTGGCCAAGGATGTCAAACTTATGCAGGCCCACGTCCTCAGACGTGTGCATGTCAAAGTCAACCGTAGGAAAGCCCTTCGGCGGCATAAATGTGGTCGACCACGTGGTGAGCGGCGCGTTGGCGATGAGAATTCCGCTCGAATGCAGCGTCATGCGGTTCGGAAGCCCATGCAGCAAGCGTCCGTAGCGAAGGATGCTGCGGGCTGTATCGTCGCGGTCGCGCAACTTGCCGTCGGCCAGTTCGTCGATGTCGGATTTGGGCAGACCCCAGACTTTGCCGAGTTCGCGAACCACAGCGCGGTGCTGAAAGGTGCTGACGGCTCCGAGCAGTGCCGTGTGCGGAAACCGCTTAAAAATGTACTCCGTCAGCCGCGGGCGGTCGCGCCACGAAAAGTCAATGTCGAAGTCAGGGGGCGCACTGCGGTAGAGGTTGATGAATCGCTCAAAGTAAAGATCTAATTCAATTGGGTCAACATTCGTAATTTTAAGTAGATAGGCAACCATTGAATTGGCTCCACTCCCCCGCCCTACGTAAAAGAAGTTTTGCTTTTGGGCGTAGCGCACAATGTCCCAATTCAGAAGAAAGTAGGCGACGAATTCCTTTTGCTGGATGAGGTCGAGCTCCTTGTCGAGTCGGGCGCGCAGCACCGCATCGCGCTCGCGGCCTGGGTAGCGATCAGGAAGCGCATCCTCGCACAGCATGCGGAGCAGGGCTCGATCCTTGGCGCGACTACCGGTATAGGTAGACTGATTTTGGTTGCCGGACCCGCGCCACTGTTCGTGGCTCCACACGGGCAATTCTGCAAGGAAGCGCTCTGTTTGCCGCCAAATCCAGGGTTCAAAGCGCTGCTGGGTGCGCTCGAGGGGCTCCCACCAGGGATCCCGCTCCTCGAGTACCTCGCGCGGCTGAAGGTTGGCAAGGGTCGCGTTTCGGTGTACTGCACGCAGTACGCGGTGGAGCTCCGGGTCCTCGGGACGCGCGAATACGCAGGTCTTCCACGCGAGTGCGCGCGATGCCTGGGGGTGGCGCTGGGCTCGGATTTGCTCGTGGTCGTGCACACCCAGCCACTCGTTGGACGCCAGCGGGCGCTCGGGCGCCCGCTGAATGGGAAAAATGACGTCCACCTCAGGATGCAGGGGCATTCGCTGCCAGTCCGAGGGGTCCCCTACCCGATTCTCGACCCGCATACGACTCACCCACTGAGCAATAAAACCATAGGCGGCCATGCTGCGCGGCAAGAGAAGGATGGTCCGGGTTCCGCCCAAGCGCCAATCAAGACCCGGCTGAAGGGGAACCGAGGCAAGCCTCAACGCAGGAAGCCACCCGCCGGTACCGTTGACTTCAGCGAGAATGAGGCGCGTGCCGGAACCCCACTGTTCTGCACAGCGAAGCACCTGCTCGGGAGCATGCAACCCGAAGCGCATACTCATTGCCGTATGGGTAACTCGCACAACAGAGCATTTACCTGGATTTGGCCCCCTGCAGCTCGATTCCGTCGCGAAGCCGCAGCTCATCTTCAGGCATCACTCGCTCGCCTATGGGCTGAAGCAAATCCAATCCCTGTGCCGCAGGGTGCTTGATTGCTGGATGTATCGGGTATGCATTCATTTCAGCGGCAGGCCATGGCTGAAGCAGGTCAGTCACGTCAGATAGTGTCGTTTCGGGCGAAAGCCAGGCGGATTCCGCCTCGCGGGACAAAATGACGGGGGACCTCGGATGGCGAATCTTTTGGAGTACCTCGTTGGCAGTCGTCGTAATTATGGCGAACGAAAACAATTCGCGCTGGGTTGCGGGATCAATCCATGAATCCCAGATTCCCGCCATGGCGAAGGGGCGCTCCTTGTCTTTGAGGTAAACGAGGTAGGGTTCGCTGAGCTTTCGATCAAAGGGCCCTTCGATAAAGGCGTCGGCCAAAACAAGGCATCGCTGGC
This sequence comes from Bacteroidota bacterium, assembly GCA_039805405.1. GTDB lineage: Bacteria > Bacteroidota > Bacteroidia > Flavobacteriales > Schleiferiaceae > TMED14. Next base: position 7,333 of record JBDLUG010000020.1, on the reverse strand, counting down.
TGCGAATCGCCTTGCGAAAGCTTGGTTTTTGAATAATTCCCTTGGCTCCGGTGTAGCGCGGGTCATTCTCTGGGTTGTGATCTCCCTCAGAACGCGCATTGAGAAACATCATCGAACTCGTGCCCCACGAAGGACGGAACCCAAATTGATAGAATTGAATCGCCTTTGGGGCGTCACTCGTCACCACGGGAGCCCGAGTTCCCGGTGCCACATTGGCGTTGGGACGCCACAACTCGGGCTGATTTGCCGCAGCTTCGAAGCGCTTTTCAAGCACTTCAAGCTTTGATATTTGGACGTAGCGACCGCACATTTTAATTAAATCTATTGTTTAAATTTTAATATATAAAATATTGGTAATTAATATATTGAAAAACAATATAGTCAAAACCTATCGACCGTTTTACTGCCTTCGATTGGCCAAAAGTGGCGGCGGATCTCCACTGAAGGGGTTTGACCGCCCAATTGTTTGGGCCGCCATTCCAAACGCGCGAACCACCGACCGATCCCCGTAGCGAATCCGTATGCGGTCCATCGCTTCACTTAGGCGGTGCCCCCGGTCATCCAACTCAAAAAGACCAAACTGCTCCCCTCCCCCTACAAGTCCACTCAGACGAACGCCAACAAGCCGCACGCGCTGCCTTCGGTCGTGAAGTTGGCGAAACAAGCCCTCGGCAACGTCGAGCAGCACCCGATCTGAGGCTGTGTAGGGTATCTGGCGCTGCCTGGACACCGTCTGAAAGTCTGCGTAGCGAATGCGCACGGCCACATTACTGGTGAGGCGGTGCCCCCGCCGCAACTGAAAGGCCAGGTTCTCGGTCATTGCTGCCAAAAGTCCGCGAAGCTTGACCTCATCCAAGGTGTCCTGCTCAAAGGTGCGCTCTGTGGAGATTGACTTTCGCTCGTGAACGGATTTAACTGGGCGGTCGTCGACTCCGTGGGCCTTGTTCCAAAGGTCCAGCCCTGGCTTGCCCAGCACTTGATACAGAAGCTCTGACGGCATTTCTTGAAGCGTCGCAATGCGCTGAACTCCCAGCACCCGCAAGGTTTGGTAGGTCTTCTCCCCTACCATCGGAATCTTTCGCACCGACAGAGGGGCCATGAACGGGCGCTCAACCCCCCGAGGTACGTGGCGGTGGTTGTTGGGCTTTGCCTCACCAGTAGCCACTTTGGCCACCGTTTTGTTGGTAGACAACCCGAACGAAATCGGGAGCCCCGACTCGCGAATAATGCGCTCCCGAAGCTCTTGTGCAAACTGGTAGGTCCCGAAAAAGCGATCCATTCCGCTCAAATCAGCATAAAACTCATCGATGGAGGCCTTCTCGAGCACAGGAACTGCTTCGCGAACAATTTCAGTCACCACATTGGAGTGCTTGCTGTATTCCATTGAGTTTCCACGCACCACCACCGCTTCGGGACATAGTTCGCGCGCCATTCGCATGGGCATTCCTGAGCGCACTCCCGTACTTCGCGCCTCGTAGCTGCATGCGGCCACGACCCCCCGGTCACTTAGGCCACCCACAAGAACGGGAACCCCATGGAGCCGACGGTCCATATGCCGCTCGACCGACACAAAAAAACTGTCGAGGTCCATATGAAGTACTACGCGATCCACCGTGCATTAAGCCACATTTTGGTTCAGTGAGCGGCGCAACGCGTGCACTTCGCTCTGCAGGTTCTCGAGGCGAGCTAAAATCACTTGATCCATACTCGGCTTTGCGTTCAAATCCAGCTGAATAAAGCCTTGAACCTTCCATACCTCAATCAGTTCGTCCACATGCACGGTGTACGGGCTGTAGATTGGATTGTCGGACACAAGATCCACGCAACCGTTCTCTGCTATTCTGTTGATTGCTCGCTTGAAGACTACCCCCTGCTCTTGAGTCAAGAACACATAAAGCTCGTTCGTTTTAATGCTGCGCCAATCCTGTACGTAGCTCGAAATCACATAGGATCCCGACACCACGGGAAGCATACTGTCCCCTTGAATCTGAAATACCCTGCGCGTCTCTTCTTGAGCGAATTCCGGAAGCGGAAGCCCAAACTGGGGAAGCGCCTCAATGAAGTCCAAGTCCCCATAGCCACCTAGGTAACCTGCGGCAGCCTTGACCGGAACTACGGTGACGCGCTCGCGCCCCGCCTCAGAATCCACTGCGACCGTAAGAATGCGAAGCTTTTGACCTGAAAGCTCTTGAGGCGATCGCGCCTCACCGAGCACAAGTGAATCGATGCTGCACGCAAAGAGCTGGGCCATTGCTTTGAGTGTGTCAAGCTTGGGTTCAGCCCTGCCCTCTTCGTACGAGCCTACTTGGGCACGACTTATACCAAGTCGGTCCGCGAGCTGGGACTGGGTCCAAGCCTTTGCTTTTCGGTGGCTTTTTAGGTGTTCGGCAAGTGTCATGTTTCAAAAATTAGTATGCTAATATAGTTAGCATAATTGAATGGCGCAAATTTTTTTAGATCGGAGATCCAGCCATGGCGTGCCCCGCAATCCAACCTGTGGTCCACGCCGCCTGAAAGTTGAATCCGCCCGTAAGCGCATCAATATCAAGAACTTCTCCAGCAAAATAAAGCCCTGGAGCAACCCGGCTCTCCATGGTCGAAAACGAAACTTCGCTTAGCGAAATTCCGCCCGCAGTGACAAACTCATCCTTGTTGGTAGACTTACCTACCACCGTAAATACGGATTCTGTGAGCACTTCAGCCCACTTGCGCAGCTGCGGCTTGGAGAGGTCCGACCAGTTCGCGGACTCGGGAATCCGCGCAAACGCCCCAAGGCTGCGCCACAAGCGAAGCGGGATTCCGAACATTGCATTAGAGAGGACGCGCTTGCGTTGGTAGCTCGCATCTTTGCGAAGCGAATTCAGTTCCTCGATGAGGTCTTCGGTCTCGAACTGCGGAAGCCAGTTGACGTACATCGTGAAGCGATGATCCTGGTCTGCCATCCACCGAGCTCCAAACGCACTCATTTTGAGCACAGCGGGACCACTGAGGCCCCAGTGCGTAATAAGTAGCGGGCCTTCGGTCTCTAACCCGCCCACCGGAACGGTTACGCGCACATTGGGAACCGACACCCCTGAAAGCTCTGCCAAGCGCGGATCACGAATGTTAAAGGTGAAGAGCGAGGGGACGGGCGGCACAATTCGGTGACCAAGTCCCGAAAGAAGATCCCAAATCTTCTTACTCGAACCTGGAGCCAAAAGAACGCGGTCCGCGTCAATCGAAGCCCCGCTTTCGAGTTCTACTCGCCACATTCCAGAATCGAGGCGCACCAAATTCTTGAGCCCAGCCTGGGTTTCGCGAACGACGCCCGCCGCGTCTGCCATAGACTCGAGGCACTGCACGATGGTTTCAGAATTATCGCTCACCGGAAACACACGGCCGTCGGACTCCACTTTTAGCTCTATTCCGCGGTCCTCAAACCATTCCATGGTGTCGCCACAGGCAAAACGAGTAAAGGGGCCGAGCAGCTCCTGCCCTCCCCTTGGGTAAAATTCAACGAGTTCACGTGGATCAAAGCAGGAGTGAGTGACGTTGCAGCGTCCACCGCCCGAAATGCGCACTTTACCGAGGTACTGTGCGGATTTTTCGAGCAAAAGAACACGCGCCGATGGGTTCGCTTCTGCTGCAGCTATTGCGGCAAAAAAACCTGCGGCTCCGCCACCCACTACCACTAAGCATTCTGCCATAGCGCAAAGGTAGCCCGAAGCTCACCAATACGACGGCAGGTCGGACTTTCGGTACACCTCAATGAGGCGATTGGGCTTCTCAAAGTAGTGAATGTCGTAGATGCCGTAGATCATGGTTCCGTCCTCGCGCAGTTCAGACTCTGTGACGGACTTGATCTGAAAGCCATAGACCAAGAGCTCATCTTTTGGAATTTCAGAGACTCCTGCTTGCACCACACCAGACAGAATCTCGTAGTTGCGGCGGAGCTTCTTGTGGGTCAACCGCGTGAGCCGCGCATTGTGCACTGCTCTGTTGTTGTGGAAGTCATTTCTACAGTGGTCATCGCAGTATTTCTTATCTGCACGACCGTACACGGGAAGCCCACAATTCAGGCAAAAACGATTATTAGAGATTTTCATAATTAAGGTTTTAGATAAAGAGTGATAAAAAACTTGATTCCGAAATTATGTAAACAATTGTAACATCAAAACAAATGGACGCTTAGATCGGTGAATTGTTAATAAATTCTCGTTCATACATTTAGATACGGCTACAGTGCTGAGTTTGGGTAATGTTTGCAGTGTTCAACTTAATTAACAATTGTAACCATTATGAAAAACAAAGTCCAACTTATCGGCTACCTCGGCCAAGACCCCGAACTGCGTTCTTTTGAAAACGACGTCGTTCGAATGAAGTGCTCCATTGCCACCCACGACCGCGTAAAGAATGCCGAAGGCACCTACGACGACCGCACCACGTGGCACAATGTGGTACTCTTTAACAAGGTGGCGATGCGAGCGAGCAAGATTCTCAAGAAGGGCGACCTCGTAGCATTTGAGGGACCCCTATCCTACCACACCTATACCAATGCAGAGGAGCAACCTGTGACCCGCGCAGAAGTAATTGTTCGCGACTTCGCTTACCTCGGAAGTACTGCAGCTAAATCGCGCAGCGAAGAGGTGGCCCTAGCGTAGAGCTCGGCAGAAGTCCAAATGGGGCGTTGCGTGAGCAGGTCAAAGTCGTCGCGAGCAACTTCAATGCACTGGTACGGATAAACTTCCACAACCGATTCAACGCGCTCGATACCTGACACGTAGCTCCCCTCTTGGACGGCCTCCCAGAGCTTCCAGTAGCTCGAATGGGTTCCGCTTTTGAGTTCAAAATCGCACCCGTCTGAAGCGTTGTAGGGCAGGCTGAGGTAGTGGGCAGAACCCTCGTCGTCTGGGGACTGGTGCGCATCTGCGCGGCAGAGAACCTCATAAAGCTCACGCCCCACCTCTACTCTGGACGCGTCGCCGAGGGCGATTCCCGTCTCGACAGTCACCGTGGGGACGCCCAATTCTTGAACCCATTCGCCAAAAGCCGTGGGATAGTACGACTCGTCAAATCGAGCAAATCCCCAGTCCGGACGGCGTTGCCGCATCCAAAGTGACAGGCTTCCAGCCCAAGCAATTGCGGCTTCAGGCTGAATAGGAACCGCATCCGTCATCGCAGCCGGAGCAAGTGTGCTCAAGCTACTTGGGGTGCAAATGCCCTCTGGATGAAAAATGCTGCGCTGATCGTGTAGGTTGAGCGCGAGTTCGTAGTGCGAAGATTGAAGAATTGACTTTAGTACATCTGATTCACTGGGGCCATCGCGCCGTGCGCAGCGATTTAGGTCTACACCATCGCATGTAAGGCGAGAAAACGCATCGACTCCTGTGGGATTGACCATCGGAACCAACGTCCAATTGAACGTCGGCGCCCCACGCCGAATAAACTGAATGAGCGCTTCAAAACCGGTTGGCTCGTTACCGTGCATCATCGCCCAAGCGATCCGCGTACCTGATTTCTCTGAATGGGGATGCGTTGCGACCCAAATAGGGCGCGATTCAAGGGGCGCCGCGTTGCGGAGTTCCCAACCACCCTCAAGGGCAGCCTCATGAAGTCGCCGCGTTCGATCGCTAAAGTTTTGGTAACGCATCGCACCAAATGTAGTTACGATCGAGTGCTACCTTACCGGCATGAAGTCGACATTTATACGCGCTGCAGTTTTGTGTGCGAGCATTCAAATTCCAGCTTTTGCCCAGCATACCCAGGTTTCATTCGCGGTGGGCAGCTGTGCGGAACTAAGTACTCCGGAGCGTGAAGAGATTTTCACGTCCGTCTTGGCTAAAAAGCCCGAATTCTTTTTTTGGCTGGGCGACAACACCTACTACAAGAGTTCCGAATGGAACGACAGCACCTTGATGGCTGAAGCCTGGACGCGCAGGCACGCGAGCCCGCCATTGGCACAAATGATGGAGGCAATTCCGCAAAGGGCAATTTGGGACGACCACGACTACGGCCCCAACGACGGCGACAGCACGTATGCCCTGCGCGACGTGAGTGCAAAGATCTTCAGCTCGGTATGGAAGGACACCCCCTTTAACTATGCTCACTACCGCGATCTTAGGTGGGTAGAGCGCAAGGGCGATATCGTGTGGGTTGGCTTGGACGACCGAACCCACCGAGGCCCGGTCGGAACGAAGGTGCTCGGTCGCGGGCAGCTCGAATGGCTCTCATCTGTTCTTGAGACCCATGCGGACGCACGGGTGTTTTTTATCGCCGTAGGGTCGCAAGTGCTCAACCTCGCTCCAAGCTTTGAAAACCTGGTGCGCTATCCCAAAGAGCGCCTTGATTTATTGGATCGATGTACTGCAGCAAGGGCACAAGTGGTTTTTTTAACCGGTGACCGGCACCACGGCGAAATTGAAGAGTTGACCCACCGCGGAGTTCGGTTTATTGAAGTTTGCTCGTCTCCCCTAACCTCTAAAGTGTTTCCGCCGCGCAGTCCCGAAACTGAGCAAAACACAACCATTGTCGGCGCACCCATCTCAGAAGCACACTTTACGTGTGTAAAAGTCACTGAAGATGGTCTATTTGTTGAATATTTCAGCACGAAAGGTGAAACAATTGTAAACGTTAGGTACGGATTGTAACTTTGAGGTATGGAAAGCATACCCTCAGAAAATCAACGATTTAAGGATTGGCTTGACCGTCAGCATCGCCCGGCTAGTTCTGTGGCAAAAGATCTAGGTGTTTCACGCGCAGTGCTCTCGCACATACTTAGTGGACGCAACAAACTCAGCCTAAGCGTAGTGCAGTGTGCCGCCAGAGCTTTTGACGACTTTGACATGGAGTATGTGGTTCTTGGACGTGAGGTTTCCCACACCAAAACACAAGAACCTCCTCATTCCACCGCTTCGGCAATGCCTGTGCGCCTGGGTGGCTACGACGAACTCATTTTGGTACGCGACGGCAAGTTTCGAGTACTCGCGCCTGAGTAGGCGTAAACCTTTGCGGCCGGAATCGGTTGAATGAGTATGTACAAAATTGAACGCGAACAGTTTCTGCCCATTCCGCTCCAAGAGGCTTGGGACTTTTTTTCATCACCCAGCAACCTCTCCAAAATCACGCCTTCGAGTCTTGGTTTTGTCGTGCACGGCAATGTGCCCGAGCGCATGTACCCTGGGCTATTTATACAGTACACCGTTTCTCCCCTCCTCGGAATTCCGATGAGTTGGGTCACCGAGATTACGCACGTTCGTGAAGGTGAGTACTTTGTGGACGAGCAGCGCGTCGGCCCCTACTCCATTTGGCACCACGAACACTTTTTTACCGCCGTGGAAGGAGGCGTCCTGATGCG
>JBDLUG010000019.1:0-14392 GCA_039805405.1 Bacteroidota bacterium | reverse complement strand
GGCTTCGGGAATGGAATGCGTTTCTTACTTGATCAGCGATACAACGATACCGAACAAACCGGCACCTTCAATGAAGGCAGCCGAGATCAGCATGGCCGTTTGGATCTTGCCCGAAGCTTCAGGCTGACGAGCGATGGCGTCCATAGCTTGACCACCAATGCGGCCAATACCAAGGCTTACGCCGATTACAGCAAGTCCAGCTCCGATTGCAGCGATACTACCAGTCATGATTTCGAGAATTTAGGTGAAACAGAAAAAATAATTTAACGATACGGTTAGTGGTGTGCGTGATCTCCCTCGTGTTCGTGGTGGTCATGGCTTGTGACCGCTGTACCGATGTACATAGCCGTAAGCATAGTGAACACGAACGCCTGAAGGGCGGCCACCAATAATTCCAAGGATGAAATAAATAAGGTCAAGAGAATTGCTCCGGGCGAAACCCACACCGTCTTAAAGATGAAGATCAACGACACCAGCGAAAGCACCAGAATGTGACCAGCCGTGATGTTGGCAAACAATCGAATCATTAGTGAGAATGGCTTGGTGAACAAGCCAATAATCTCAACGACTGCGATCAATGGCTTCAGCCACGAGGGAACACCTGGCATCCAAAACACGTGCAGCCAGTAATCCTTGGTTCCGTTAATGTTGGTGACCAAAAACGTGATAACCGCGAGCGTCATGGTCACCGCAATATTGCCGGTCAAGTTGGCGCCACCCGGAAAGAATGGAATCAACCCAAGCATGTTGTTGACCCAAATAAAGAAGAATACGGTGAGCAGGAAGGGCAGAAAACGGTTGACGTGCTTCTCGGGAAGATTTACGCGTGCGATTTCGTCGCGCACAAACAGTACCAGCGGCTCCATGAATCCGGCTAGGCCTTTCGGAGCAACTGCTCCGTTGCGAGCGTAAAAGCGGCCAGTCGAGATGAAGGTGAGTAAAATAATTAGGGCGGCCACAAATAGACTCATCACATTCTTCGTGATGCTCAAGTCCAATGGGCTTTCGTGCGTTCCGGCGTAGTAAATATGCTCGTGCTCGTTGACGAATGATTGATTGCCGCGAACGACTTCATGGGTCCCCGTCACATCGTGGTGAAATTCAGAAGAACTAAAAACCACTAAGCCATCGTTCGTCCATAGAATAACGGGCAAGGGGACGCTCACAGGGTGGCTATTCCAATCAAATAGATGCCATCCGTGACTGTCTTTGATGTGGTGCATAATCACCTCGTTCGGATCAAACGCCTTGTCTTCATCGGCAGGAGCCGCATCGTGGGTGGTTGCTTCGTGGGCTGCGTGTTCTGCCCCGTGGTGTGCACCATCATGGTCTGACGCCCGAAGCCCTAGGCTAGTGAGCGCAGCAAAAAGAATAAAATAGAGGTGGCGTAGCATGGTCCCGAATTGCGCGGCAAAGATAGTCCGCAAATCGGGGTTTACTGCAGGCTCCGTACGCGTTGTGTGGCAAACCATGTTTCAATGGCTTGAGCAAGGATAAAAATTGCCGCAAACTGCAGAGCGTGAGCTTTGTATCCTTCAGGTTGGCGCATGCTCAGCGGGAGTACCACGGTAGCTACCCCGAGCAGCATGCGCAGCATTCCGCCCCCGAGAATGACCCAGATAAAGGTTTTTGGACGCTTGCGCTCGAAGGCAAACGCAAAGAAAAACACCGTCAATCCGCTTACCGAAATCCAGAGGTAGCCCAGCGCGTACACGGGAATCCCCCATGCGGTCAACGCGAGCGCAGAGACCGCGGCAAGGGCAGCATAGGCGGCGGTGAGCTGGAGCATAAACTGCTTCATTGCTATTCGTTTTTTTTAGCTTGAATAATGGCCAGAAGGGTCGCTACCACAGTGCCGGCAAGCGATCCCCAGATTTGCCCCATTCGAGGGGGTTCTGAGGGGTCAATCCACGCCCCCACAAGCGCACCCAAGAGGATTGTGGCCAGCATTTGACCGACGAGCCCAAGGGCAAAACCATAGTTGGGCTTAGGCGCCATGAGCTGCGGGCATCGCCCTTAGGAGGCGACCACCTTGGGCGCGGCAGGTGCCGCCGTGGGCCCTGCGGCTGCGGGGTTGATGGGCTTTGAAATCGGCTCTTTAGGGCCCATGTGGCAGTTGCCTGAAAACTGGGCTCCGGCTTCAATGCTGATTTGTCCGGTGTAGAGTTCGGCTTGAACCTGCGCGGTTTGGGCCAGCGTGGTGAGGCCTTTGACCTCAAGGCTTCCGCGAAGCTTGCCGGCAATACTGGCCTCAGCTGCCACCACTTCGCCCTCGACGGAACCTGTGGGGCCGACTACGAGCTTGCCCTGAATGCGGACATTGCCTTTAATAAGTCCGTCCACGCGAATGTCGACTGGAGATTGAATACTGCCTTCGAATACTGCGCCCTCAACGATGCGGTTGTGTTCGTGAGCGGAATCAGAGGTGCGTTTTACTGGGTTCATCATGGTGTTCCGTAGTTGCGTTGGACAAAGGCGCGGTAGGTTGATTCGTCTTTGGACCGGTAAAGGTGCGAAAAATTCGCCACAGTTACAGGCCAGTAGCGCGTGCGATCTATGGGAATTCGCGTGCGGAGTTCGGGGTGCACCCGAACCTTGTCGCGGTACGACAGGGCTTCGGCGGCAGAGGTGAATCCGTCCACGAGAATCAATTGGCTGTCTTCATCCCACGGAAGCGTCCGAACTCCCAGCGGTTTGCCCGCGTAGTCCGTAGCGTGAATTCGGGCGAGCGCGTTTCGTGCGGCGTTGGCATCAAAACCCGTGGGAAAAAGTATCAGTATCTGGTGCGGTGCATTGGGCGCGACTTGGTAGGGTCCGTTGTCTACGGGGCCTTCGTCCATGTCGGAACCTTCGGCGAGCGCCGTCAAGTAGGTCTGCGCCTGAGCGGCCTGTGGCGTACTCGGGTGGGCCGCAATAAGGGCTCGAAGCGCGTCCGAATAGGCGTTTCGTCCGTCGCGACCGCCGACTGCCATGGCGTGTAAAAAGTCAGCTTGGGGGCGCTCTACGGCGGACCATTCCTGGGCTTGATGGATCTTGATGGCTTCCTTCCAGGAGCGCTGGTCGACCGCGGCGTGCAGGGCCAAAAAGGCTGCGGACGCGTTCGGTACTGCTTCTTGGGTCTTGAGTGCTTTGCCTTGAATGAGGGTGGCTGCCTCGCTGTCGGGGTAGCGCTCGAGGAGTTCTTTTTTGGCGGATTCTGCCTGAAGTTCCTCGTTGGAGCCCACATGCAGACGGTACACGCCATAGAGCCAGCGGGGGGCGTCGGGGCTTGACGGGCAGCTGCGGAGCGCGCGGCGGTATGCCTTAATGGCCTCTTGGGGGTCCTGCATTCCGTCGCGGTAGGCTGCGGCAACCTCAGACCATGCCGTGCACGCTGCGCTTCGGACGCTGTCGCGGTCGCTGGATTGGAACGGAACCTGGCTCAGGTATGCCTCAACGTCGTAGCGTGGGTCGACCGCAGGTTTTTTAGGGGCGACCGATTGACCATCCTGGCCATTTTGTTCGGCCTGTTCGTTTGGTTCGCCGTCTTTGGCCGCGGCGGTTGCCGCAAACCACTGGCTGGACCGCGAGCGGAGCCGCCAGTTGTCGACGTTGGGACGTTCTCCGAATCGCTGGCGGAATGCCGCGGCGCCCTTGGCGCGCAGCGCCGGGGCGTACACCGCCCAGCCGGCGGCGGCTCCCGCGCCGGCTGAGGGCGCCGCAGCGTCCAATTCCGCGCTGGCCGCGCGGAGCTCCGCAAGCTCCTCCTCGCGACGCGCCCGCTCGGCCGCCTCCGCGTCTGCCTTGCGCAACGAAGACACGTACTTCTCAAGCATCGAACGCACTGCGGCGGGGTCGCGCCCGGCAAGAACCACCAACGAATCCGACAACTGAGCACGATTGAGCGCCTCGACAAGCACCGACAACGTCTGCGCCTTCTTCACAAACCCGTCGCGACCCGCGTACGACTTCGGAAGAAGGATCGACGCCGAATCAAAATCCACCTGAGCCCGCTCGTAGGCCCGGCGCTCGAGTGCCAAGGCGCCGTGGCGCGCATAGGCCAGGCCTTGAACCAGTGGACGCTCTGGGGTTCCGGCAGCGAACGACCGCTGAAAGTAGGTGTACGCCTCGTCGCGGTCATCCCACTGAAGTGCTAGATCGCCCAAGGCAAAATAAATTCGGTCCGCAAAATCAGCATTTTTCGGTTCGCGAAGCAGCTCCCGAAGCTCTTTGTACAGTTTCGCGGGATTCATTCCGCCGCCGTTCATGCTCCGGCGCAGCTGGGCCTCCAAAAGCATCGCATAACTGGCGGGCTGCGCCTTCAGACAGGCCTCGTACATGCGCCGGGCCCGCTCGGGCTCCAGGGCGCGCTCGTACAACTGACCTGCCAAAAAGGCGTACCGCGCCCGTTGGTGGGCGCGCGGCGCCTTCGCCGCTGCGCGGCCCATGGCATCGGCCGCTCCGACCCAATCTTGCTCAGAGACCGCCATTCTTCCGCGAATTCGGTCGACGTGAAACTGCCACTTCTTCGGGACGCCCTTGCGCTCCAGCTCAAACATCAGCGGCTCAGCGAGCGCCGAATTGCCTTGGCGCGCCAGCAGTTCTGCCCGCTCGAGCTCGGCCTCAACCTGCTGTTCTTGATTGGCACTCAAGCGCGCCACCGTACTCAGTGCTTCAGAAGCCGGCGCATCCAGACCCATGAGCATCTGGGCGCGGGCCATGAGAAGGTAGGCGTCAAACACGGCGGGATTCGCCTGCTTGCCCTTGAACACCATGCTGTGCTCTTGAATGGTTTTGGCTGCCTTCTCCACGGCGCGCTTGGCCTTGGCTTCGCCTGGCGTGCCGGTCTTCACCTTTGACCAGTCGTCGACTGAAATGAGTTGCGTAAAGTCGTCCTGGTGCGCCTCCTGGGCGGCCGCCATGGCTTCGGCATAGGCTACTTGACCGTTGTGAAGCGGATTAAATCGGGCCGTCACCTCGTGGTAGCGTCGGTTGAGCCAACGGTCTTTTTCGCGGCTGCAGCCCGACAGGACTACGACCGCGGCAGCAGCGCCCAACGCAAGGGAGCGGAACAGCAAAGACGAACGCATAATGAGGTTAACGCAGAAAGTCCAAAGTTAGGGCGTTCGGGCGGCTGCGTTTCGGATTCCCTACCTTTGAAATTGTGAAGACTCCGAAGCGACGAACCCGAAAAGAACTCACCCAGCATTGGCTCGCGAAGTGGCGCCACCGCTACCGCTTGGTTTTGCTCGACGAATCCTCATTTGAAGAGCGGTTCTCGATGGTCCTTAACCGCCGCAACGTGTTTTTGAGCGTTGGGAGCGCCGTGCTCTTTTTAATCGTGTCGACCACCTTTTTGATCGCCTATACCCCGCTTCGCGAGTACATTCCAGGCTATTCGAGCACTGCGCTTCGCCGCGAAGCCGTGCGGCTCAACGAGGTCACGGACTCGCTCGTTGACTTTGTGGCCTACCAGGAATCGTTCATTCAGCACATCCAATTTATGGTGGGCGGAAGCCTCCCCCCCGACACCCTCACCAGCGCCGCAACCCCGCCTCCGGGCTGGTCGGCCGAACGTCTCAAATCGAGCGAACGCGAGCGCAAGCTTCGCAAAGAGGTGGAGGCGCGCGAAAGCCAAGCCGAACTGGCCAGTGAGGGCCAAATGCTTCAGCCTGTCGCGGGATTGGTCCTGCGAACAGCGAATGCCGCTCAGGGTCGGTTTGGTCTTGAAATTGACGCGGTCCGTCCGTCTGATGTCGTCGCCGTGGACAACGGCACGGTGCTTGCGATCGAGGGAACCACTTCGCTGGGCTATTCCATGACCGTACACCACTCTGACGACCGAATCAGCCGCTATGTGGGACTCAACCGAGTGATGGCACGCCCCGGAAGCAGCGTGAAGCGCGGCGAAACCCTCGGCCGCCTCCTCGAAGAAGACCCCGAAAATCCGATACCGTTTAAAATTGAGCTCTGGATCCACGGACGCCCCGTCAGTGCCGCCCAAGAGCTCGGATACCGCAAGTAGTACGAAATGAAGACGTTCAAAGAATTTGCCGCCGTACAGTGGGCTGCCATAGTTGACCGCCAAACCCGCGCTTGGGCCACCAAACCTTTTGAAACCCAGCAGCGCACGCTTGAAAAGCTCATGAGCAGCGCCGCCAGCACCGCTTTTGGCCGCGACCACCGATTCGCCGACGTGCGGAACCACGAAGAACTCGTCCAGGCGGTCCCTGTGCGCGACTACGAAGCGCTTCGTCCCTACATCGACCGCGTCGTGGCGGGCGATTCCGACGTGCTGTGGCCCGGCCGTCCGACCTACTTTGCCAAGACCAGCGGAACCACTTCGGGCGCCAAGTACATTCCGCTGACCAAGGAGTCCGTGCCCTACCACATTTCGTCGGCCCGCAACGCGCTGTTTGCCCACATGCACGCCACCGGCCAAAGCCGCATGGTCAACGGCAACATGATCTTCTTGCAGGGCAGCCCTGTGCTCGAGGACAAAAACGGCGTGCCCACCGGCCGCCTCAGCGGAATCACCGCGCACTTCGTTCCGTCGTACCTGCAGAAAAACCGCAAGCCGACGTGGGACACCAACTGCATCGAAGACTGGGAAGACAAGGTCGAGGCCATTGTGCGCGAAACCGTGAACTCCCCCATGTCCATCATCTCGGGCATTCCGCCTTGGGTACAGATGTACTTTGAGCGCCTCCTTGAGGTCAGCGGCAAGTCCAGCATTGGCGAGGTATTCCCCACGCTCGACCTATTTGTCACTGGCGGAGTGGCCTTCGAGCCCTACCGCGCCCGATTCGAAGAGCTTTTTGGCCGCAAGGTGCCCATCGTGCAAACCTACCCGGCGTCCGAAGGCTTCATCGCCTTTCAGGACCAGCCCGACAGCCAGGACCTGCTGCTGCTGCTCGACAACGGCATCTACTACGAATTTGTGCCGGCCGACCGCTTCTTTGACGAGAATCCGCCGCGCCTTAGCCTGGCCCAAGTGCAGACCGGCGTCAACTACGCCCTAATCATGCACACCAACGCCGGACTTTGGGGCTACAGCATCGGCGATACCGTCGAGTTCGTGTCGACGGCTCCCTACCGCATTCGCGTGACCGGCCGCATCAAGCACTTTATTTCGGCCTTTGGAGAGCACGTAATCGGATCCGAAGTCGAGTACGCCCTCGAGCAAGCGGTCAAGGCTCACGGCGGCCAAGTCCGCGAATTCACCGTTGCCCCGCAGGTTAACCCGAGCGAGGGAGGTCTGCCCTACCACGAGTGGTTTGTCGCCTTTGACGAGCAGCCCGCCGACCTCGAGGCCTTCACGGCAACCGTCGACCGCGCCCTTCAGGCCAAAAACGTCTACTACCAAGATTTGATTTCGGGCGGAATCCTTCGCAACTGCGTGCTCCGCGCCCTACCGAACGACGCCTTCATCACCTACATGAAGTCGGTCGGCAAGCTGGGCGGGCAAAACAAGGTTCCGCGCCTGATGAACGACCGCAGCGTGGCAGATAAACTAGCAACTAGCAACTAGTTACCGGCGTATACCAGTTTTTGGTACATTTAGTTTATGGGCAAAAACACATCGGTCTATCTTGGGGAGCACTTTGATTCCTTTGTTGCGGAATCGCTTAGCACTGGACGCTACCAAAACGCAAGCGATGTACTTCGCGCGGGCTTGCGGCTGCTCGAGGCCGAGGAACAAAAAATCCAACTGCTTCGTGCTGCGGTTTCTGAGGGAATTGCGAGTGGGACCGCGGCAAATTTTGATCCCGAAGCCCACCTTCGGGCCCTCAACTCCAAATAGGTGTGCGCGTCATTTACACGAATGCGGCAGTTCAAGACCTCACTGATGTGTGGACATATACCCAACGAGCGTGGTCAACCAAGCGAGCTGACGTCTCCTATCGGGCGCTTATAAAATCCGTTCATCACATTCAACAACGACCGCTCATAGGCCGTAGCTACACCGAAATTTGGGCGGATTTGCGGGGATTGCCAAGTGGTTCGCACTTGATTTTGTACCGGATCCTACCCCACGACATCTTGGAAATCACCCGGTTTGTGCACCAAAGCATGGATTTAAGCCAGCTCAACCCAGGGGGCTCCTAGCTATACTTCAGGCTGAAAGCCAAAATCCTGGGCCGTCGGCTTCAGCGAGGCCGCCACGGCCAGTCGGTCGCAGCGCTCGTTCTCGGGGTGGTCGTTGTGGCCCTTGATCCACTCAAAGCGCACTTGGTGGGGCTCCATTGCCTTGAGAAGGCGCTTCCAGAGGTCTGGATTTTTGACTTTGGCCCAACCACGGCGCTTCCAGCCGTCAATCCATCGGGCGTTGAACGCATCTACGACGTACTTGCTGTCGCTGACCACGCGCACAGAACAGCCCGACTTGAGGGCCTCGATGCCCACAATTACGGCCATCAACTCCATGCGGTTGTTGGTGGTATGAAAGAATCCGCCGCTCAGTTCTTTTTCGTGGCTTCCGCTGCGCAAAATGGCTCCGTAGCCGCCAGGGCCTGGATTTCCTTTCGCCGCGCCGTCGGTAAATAGGTCTACTTGGACCATCCTTCGGGGAGTTCCGTGGGAAATTCTGTTCCGAGCAGGTCGGCCGTCACGACGCGCGGGTACGCCCAGTGTTCGCCGTGGAGAATGCGTGCGCCAAGGGCTTCAGCCGTGTCGCCCGGCACAAGAGGCGTGCGCATTTGAAACAAAATGGGGCCCTCGTCGTAGTGCTCGGTCACTCGGTGAATGCTGAGTCCAGATTCCGCCTCGCCTGCCGCAACCACGGCCTCGTGAATGTGGTGGCCGTACATGCCTTGGCCTCCGTAGGCCGGCAAAAGTGCCGGGTGAATGTTGTAGCACCGGGGCCCAAAGGCCTGAATCCACGCCGGCGGAACTGGCTTAAGGTAGCCCGCCAGCACTAGGGCCGTCACGCCTTCGGAGCGCCATTGGGCCAGCAGCGCTTCGTCGTCGTGGCCCGGAACAAAGTGATGGACCGGCACATTTAGTGATCGGTTCCAGATTCCTGCGGACTTTCGGTTGGTCCAAATTCCGACTGTTTGCACCGCGCCATTGGCCCAAAAATCGAGCAGGGACGCGGCATTGCTTCCGCTGCCTGAAACGAGGATTGCAACTTTAGGTGGATTCACGGCCTAAAGGTAGGGGGCGAAATGCACCACATTTCCAAAGATTGGCTTTTCTTTGCACCCATCAATAACTCAAAACCATTGGTTATGTCGGATATCGCCGCACGCGTTCAAAGCATCATCGTAGATAAATTGGGAGTTCCCGAGTCAGAAGTAACGGCCGAGGCCTCATTCACTGGCGACTTGGGTGCAGACTCACTCGATACGGTTGAGCTCATCATGGAGTTCGAAAAAGAATTCGACATCCAAATTCCTGACGATCAAGCTGAAGGCATTCAAACCGTAGGTCAAGCTGTTGCCTACATTGAGACCGCCAAGGCCTAAGTTCGTACTATGGAACTCAAACGTGTCGTAGTCACGGGCCTTGGTGCCCTGACCCCGATCGGTAATACTGCTCCCGCTTTTTGGGCGGCCCTTCTTGAGGGCCGCAGCGGGGCGGGACCCATTACCCGCTTTGACGCGTCCAACTACAAAACGCAGTTTGCCTGCGAGGTCAAGGACCTCAACATCGAAGACTTTATTGAACGCAAAGAGGCGCGCCGTATGGATCGCTGCACCCACCTCGGGCTGATTGCCGCCGAGGAGGCTGTTGCAGATTCTGGGCTCGAAGCTTCGAACCCCAACAAAGACCGCGTAGGCGTCATTTGGGGTTCGGGTATTGGCGGCCTTGACACATTCACCGAAGAATTCGGCAACTTCTTTAAAGGGGGCGAGGTTCCGCGCTTCAATCCCTTCTTCATTCCCAAAATGATTGCCGACATCTGTGGAGGCTACATTTCGATGAAGTACGGATACCGCGGACCCAACTACACTACGGTTTCGGCCTGTGCCTCCTCAACCAACGCCGTCATTGACGCGCTCATGCTCATTCGCTTGGGCAAAGCTGACGTGATCATTACTGGTGGTTCTGAGGCCGCGGTGTCTCCAGGCGGAATCGGAGGCTTTAACTCAATGCACGCCCTGTCGACGCGCAACGACGACTACCTAACCGCTTCGCGACCCTTTGACAAGGACCGCGATGGATTCGTTCTTGGCGAGGGTGCCGCATCGCTGGTGCTCGAGGAATACGAGCACGCCAAGGCCCGCGGAGCCAAAATTTATGCCGAGCTCGTCGGTGGCGGACTGTCTGCAGATGCCTACCACCTGACGGCTCCGCACCCCGACGGATTGGGCGCCCGCAACGTGATGCGCAACGCACTCGAAGACGCCGGAATGAAGCCCGAAGACATCGACTACGTGAACGTTCACGGCACGTCGACTCCGCTTGGAGACGTGGCAGAGTCCAAGGCCATCAAAGAAGTCTTTGGCGACCACGCCTACTCGATTAACATCAGTTCTACAAAGTCGATGACGGGCCACCTGCTGGGTGCCGCCGGCGCCGCAGAGGCCGCCGTAGCGGTGCTCTCGGTCTACCACGACATTGTTCCGCCGACGATCAACCACTTCACGGACGATCCCGAACTCGATGCCAAGCTGAATTTCACCTTCGGAACGCCCCAGAAGCGTACCGTGCGGGCCGCGCTCTCGAACACCTTTGGGTTCGGAGGCCACAACGCTTCGGTGATTTTCAAGAAAATCTAGATGCTTCAGCCGATCCTTCGCCTGTTCCGCACGGTGCCCTCAGAGCACCGCACGGTTATGGCCGCGATTCGGAGCATGACGGGCCTTCTGCCCAATGATCCTGGAATTTATTTGGCGGCCTTTCGACGGAAGGTCAAGACCGACGCCAACCAGCGCAGTGCCAACATGCGCTATGAGCGCCTGGAATACCTCGGTGACGCCGTGCTAGGGGTCCTCATGGCCGAGTACCTGTACGAAAAGTACCCTGGCGGAGACGAGGGCTACCTCACCTCAATGCGTTCAAAAGTGGTGAGCCGCAAGGCCCTCAACCGCATCGCCGAAAAGATGGGAATTCCGCAGTGGATGGATATGGGACGCAGTCGGAACGGGCGCCAGGGGCAAACCTCGTCGGTTCCGGGCAACACGCTCGAAGCACTTGTTGGGGCCGTGTACATCGACCGCGGATGGAACGCCGCACGCTACTTTGTGCACCGACGCATGCTCGATCCCTACGTCAACTTTGACAAAGTCGAAACCGAAGTTATCAGCTACAAAAGCCTGCTCATTGAGCACATCCAAAAGCAGCGCAAGACGTTTCGTTTCGAGGTGATTGATGAGGATGGCAGCGACCGAAACCGCTTTTCAGTTGCCTTCTTTGTCGGCGACGAAGAGGTCGCCACGGGAAGCGGTCAGTCCAAAAAATCCGCCGAAGAAGCTGCTTCGCGCGCGGCGGCCAAAGTCCTAAAAATTGGCTCGTCGCCTCGTACTCGACGCCGTTGACGAAGACCTTCCCGAGGTCTGGTCGCTGACGACGTCGCTGGACGCGGTTCCGACGGTGTTCCACCTCAATGCGTGCTTGAATTGGAACTTGGCGCGACGTGCTGACCTCGTTCGTGCGCGGCCCGAAGCCCGGTACCACCATGCGATCTTTCGCGGCAGCGACGGCTACCGAACGACGAGTTTGATTTGGAACGCTCCGCACCACGCTGACTGGATTCAGGCCCCCAGCGGCGGGCTTTTTGGCGAAATGGAGGCGGATCCGGGATCCTCAGTAATTGTGGCCAAGCCGCGCGGAATTAACGCGTTTTTAAATTTTGACCCTCCGTTAAGTAGTCAAGAAATCGTAGGTTTGCAGCAGACGCTCCTCGGCGTTCCTGGATTGCTTGGCCACAACCCCCGCACAAGCCTTACGCCGACCGAGCACGCCATATTTGTATTAGACCCCCTAAAGGATTCCGAACTGTGAAACGGACTAAAATTGTTGCGACCCTAGGGCCCGCATCGTCATCAGATGAAGTACTGAAGCAACTCCTCGTGGCAGGGGTGAATGTGTTCCGTGTGAACTTTTCGCACGGAGCCGCTGACGAGCACCGCTCCACCATTCGACGCATTCGCGGAATTCTCAAAGAGACGGGCTGCAATGCCGCGATTCTCGCGGATTTACAGGGTCCCAAGCTTCGCGTAGGGGTGGTTGAAGAGGGTGCGGTACTGGTTCCGGGCGACCGTTTGACGTTCACCACCGAGAAGTGCGAAGGCACCAAGGAGCGGGTGTTCATGACCTACACGCAGTTTCCGCGCGACGTACGCGTCGGTGAAAACGTGCTGCTTGACGACGGTAAGCTCGTGCTCAAAGTGGTTTCAACCAATGGCGTCGATGAGGTCGTGGCCGAAACGATTCAGGGCGGACCACTGAAGTCCAAAAAGGGCGTGAACCTGCCGAACACGCGCGTTTCGCTGCCGTGCTTGACCGAAAAAGACCTGGCAGACCTCGACGTAGCGCTCGAAGAAAATGTCGACTGGATCGGCCTCAGCTTTGTGCGCAACGCTGCAGATATTCACGAGCTGCGCGCGATTTTGAACGAACGCGGACATCATGCCGGAATCATCGCCAAAATCGAAAAGCCCGAAGCGGTTGCCGACATCGACGCCATTCTTGAAGCCACCGACGGAGCCATGGTTGCCCGTGGCGACCTTGGGGTCGAGGTTCCGATGGAATCCGTGCCGATTATCCAAAAAATGATCGTTCGAAAGTGCATTGAGTTGGCCAAGCCCGTGATTGTCGCCACCCAGATGATGGAGACCATGATCGACAGCTTGACCCCTACTCGGGCCGAGGTCAACGACGTGGCGAACGCCGTTATGGACGGAGCGGACGCAGTGATGCTCAGCGGCGAAACCTCAGTGGGTCAGTACCCCGTTCAGGTCGTTCAAACCATGGCTCGCATTGCAGAAGCCGCAGAGCGCGAATGTTCGTTTCGAGGCAAAGAGCACAAGCCCGTTGAGGAGCTTGCCGAGCGATTCATTTCAGATACCATCTGCTACTACGCGGCCAAAATGGCCAATTCGGTAGACGCCAACGCTATTTGCACGCTCACCTTTTCGGGGCACTCTGCGCAGTTGATTTCAAGCTTCCGGCCCCAGAGCCACATCTACGCGTTTACCGCCAACTACAAGCTTTTGAACAAGTTGTCGCTTTTGTGGGGCGTGCGCGGATTTTACTACGACAACATGGAGTCGACCGACGCCACGTTTGTCGACATTACCAAGCAACTCAAGGCCGAGGGCCTTGTCGAGTCGGGCGACCGCATTGTTCAGTTGGCCTCAATGCCGATTGAAGCAAAGGGCACGACCAATACGATTCGCATCAAGGACGTGCAGTAGCACGAGGTTCTCAGAGGTTGCGCAAGAGGCGCACGTCGTTCTCGAATAGTGCGCGAATGTCTGGAATGGCAAAACGCTGCATGGCGATGCGTTCGACTCCGAGTCCAAAGGCGAAGCCGCTGAACTCTTCAGGGTCAATTCCGCAGTTTTCTAAGACGGCGGGATCCACCATGCCGCATCCGAGGATTTCAAGCCAGCCGGTGCCTTTGGTCATTCGGTAGTCTGTTTCGGTTTCGAGGCCCCACCAAATGTCCATTTCGGCACTGGGTTCCGTGAAGGGAAAGTAGCTAGGACGCAGACGAATTGCGGTGTGCGGGCCAAAAAAAGCCTGCGCAAACTCGAGCAGGGTCTGCTTCATGTCTGCAAACGACACGTTGCGGTCGATGTACAAGCCCTCGACTTGGTGAAACATGCAGTGGCTTCGCGACGAGATGGCCTCGTTGCGAAAGACCCGCCCCGGAGCAATAATGCGAATCGGAGGCTTGCGCGTCTCCATAGTTCTCACCTGAACGTTTGAGGTATGGGTGCGGAGCGCCCAATCCGGGTTGCGCGCCAAAAAGAAGGTGTCCTGCATGTCCCGCGCGGGGTGCTCAGGCGGAAAGTTCAGCGCCGTAAAGTTGTGCCAGTCGTCCTCCATCTCGGGGCCCTCGGCTACACCAAAGCCCATGCGGCGAAAAATATCCACCAGTTCATCGCGGACTTGCGACACGGGATGGTGGGTTCCGGGAAGGTTACCCCAGCCCGGGCGTGTCACGTCTTCAGTGTGGATGCTGACCTTTGGTTTGGCGTTCGCAAATTCCGAAACCTTAGTCTCCACCGCGATTTTAAGCTGGTTCAGGAGCTGGCCCACCTCTTTACGGGCCTCGGGTGCGACGGTCTTAAAGTCGGCAAAAAGGTCGTTCATTAGGCCCTTGCGACCTAAAAAACGCAAGCGCAGGGCCTCGGCCTCTTGAGCGTTCGATGGGGCCGCTGACGCGACCTCGTGGAGGTATTCCTGAATTTTCGCCTGCATCGTCGGGGAATCTGCTATATTTGCTTGCTTTTCGCCC
>JBDLUG010000018.1:0-14517 GCA_039805405.1 Bacteroidota bacterium | reverse complement strand
TGCAGGAGTGATCGTCGAAATCATGAACGAAGACGGAAGCATGGCACGACTTCCGGAACTCGCGGTGATGGCAGAAAAGCACAGCTTGAAGATCATCAGCATCGAGCAGCTCATTCGCTACCGAATGGAACGGGACCGCTTAGTGCACGAGATCAAAACCTACCGCCTTGACAGCCCCTACGGACCATGGCAGGTGCGCATCTATGCGCAAACCACCTCTGACCAGCGCCATGCCAGCTTTAGCTTCGGTTCATGGCACGAGGGCGATGAAGTATTAGTTCGCATGCAAAGTGGCCCGTTCGGAACCACACCGTGGGCATCCTTTGGAATGCCCTTTAGTGCCGATGGCGACCACTTCGCAGCCGCAATGAAGCGCATTGCCGAGGCAGGCCAAGGGTGCATCGTGTGCCTCAACCAGCGCGGATCTGCTCCGGACTGGACTGAGTGGGACCCCCAAACACCTCCCGCTCCTGCACGCGCAATGGGCCACGACCCACTCGACTACGGTGTGGGCGCCCAAATTCTGCACGGGTTAGGCCTTCACAATGTCGCACTGCTCACCCAAAACCCCATGCGCCGCGTGGGTATTGAGGGCTACGGGCTGCACATTGTGCGCAACGAGTCGCTGTACTAATTCCTGCGGCGCAAAAGGTCGCTCCAGGAGGTTCCGCTCTGCTCCCAGCGCAGTCCGACACCTTGGCGCTGCGAACCCACCACTCCCGACTGCATGTTCTGGTCGTTGCGGCGTTGGTAGGCCTTTGCCGACCACCGACCGTCGTCTGAGAGCTGGTACCTGACCTCAACATCACCCAATCCAATGCTGGGTTGGCTTTGCCCAATCGGAATTCCCCATTCTGTCTGAATGCTCAAGCGGTCATCTAGGAAGCTCCGACCAATGCTCGCTTCCATTTCACGCTGGGCCGCCGCTGTATTTGTCGAATAGGCCAGGTTGACGTCCCAATCGGCTCCCAAACCTTGGGTCACAAAATTGGTGAACTGTGAGGCGAGGACTTGCGAAGTATTGCTTTCGACGGCCTGCATTCCTTGCGCCGCCAACGGCGAAGAACCTACCCAAAATGAGCTGATGGTGAGCAAACTAAGTACTTGGGTAGTGCGCTCGTCAGGGTAGCTCAAGCGGCTCGAGAGCGCAGCTTGAGCCAGTTCGCCCGCGTTGGGGAGCCGAATTCCAAACGCTAACTGAGGCTGAAAAAGTGGGCCCGTTGCATGCATTTGTACGTCCACGTTTTGGCGTCCCGCCTCGGGAAGGGAGAGATAGTCCCGCACATCTGCCCGCGTTTTGTATACCGCCGTGAGATCCATTTGGGCTCCGTAGGGGTCGCCAGTCCAGTTGATGGTTCCGCCGGGAAGCAGGCTAAACGGCTTATTGATAAGGTTTTGCAGCGTGAAGAGGTAGGTTCCGCGGTTGAGCACAAGATTGCCGCGAAGCGCCATGTCTCCCACCCACGGGACGTCCAACTGAAGCGGCCCCGCACCCCGCGCTTCGATCACGTCGCCCACGGTTTCGTCCAAAATGAGCCGCGCGAGAACGTCTGGGGTAACCTCAAGGTCGAGGTGCAGGTCAAAGCGAAAGTCGTCGGTGCGCCGAAGCCGAGTCCGCGGAGCGTCCGGTGCAGATCGGGATTTAAAGTGCAGAAATTCAACCTCATCCAAAGAAACGGGCGCGTCCAACGGAAGCACAAACACCGAGGAGTCGGCTGATTTGGCTTGAATGTCGAGCCGCAAGGCGTTGGCGGTTCCGCGCAGGCGTCCTTGACCCGATCCCACCACATAGCCATAAAAGTCGGGGTTGGGAGGCAAGTCGAGTACCAGCATGCGCTCGGTCTTGAACGTGAGGTCGACCAAGTCAGGGCCCTCAAATGCGATGTTCGCTCGAATTTCAGCGGACCCCACGCCTCGGTGGTCAGCCCAACGAGCAGGCCCCAGCACCACTCCGCTCTTGGTAAGTGTCCAAGGTGTTGAACTTTTGAGTCCGAGTCCAATCGATGGCAGTTTGAGGTTGGCATTGGCCCAAAATCCGCTTCCGTACCAGTTGAAGTCGCTAAAATCAGGCTTGGATTCGAGGTTGACCTTGCCTTTGAGGCGTCCATCGAGTTCGTCGACCGCCCCTTCGGCAAAGGGCCGAACCCAGCGCACCGGAATATTCAGCACCTTCGTTTGGGCCGCAAAATGGTCGGCATCAAGTACGCCGCGAAGGTCGAGCAGCACGGTATCGCGGTGGTTCCACACCACGCTGAGGTCTGTATGCGCCGCATCTGGGATGTAGTCGAGTTCCACACTCACCTCGCCGACTGATTGGTTGCGAAGGCTGAGGTTCTCGGTGCGGATTCCGCCCGAAACCGCCCAGCCCGATAGCTGCCCAACGACGACCGCATCAAGACGAAGGGCCCCACCGAGATCGACACCTGACAGTCCCGCGATGCGCGACCAAAAAGGCAAGTTCACGTTGCGCGCCTGCACGCGAAGCACTTCTCCTTCGTTGGGACTGAGCGCTCCGCCCAAGGCGATGCTACCCTCTGGACTCTTCCACGACAAGGGGTCGTCAAGTGCTAAACGCTGATTTGCAAAATCATAGGTCCATGATTGCGCACCCGATAGTATGCCGGTAAGCGCTAAACTATCCCCTTCATCTGGACGGTACCAGGCCGATGCAGAACCCGAATTCAAGGATCCCGACCACACCGACTGGTGCGGCCAAACGGACATTGCGAACTCGGCGGTTCCGCCCCTCGAATGCGGAGCCGTTGCCTGAGCGGTTACCCGAAGACTATCCCGTGGGCGGCCGACGAGGTGAAGGTGCACTTCTTCACTTCCGGTCCAGTCAAAAAAGTGCTCTGCCTTGCTTTCAGATGCCGCGTAGCGCCAACTCGCGGTGGTTTCGTCCTGCGAAACCAATACCGACGCTGTGGTTTGACCCAAGCGGTGGATGATTGACGCATTGAGTTCTGGTCCGTTGATTGACAGGGATTTGAGCCCCACAGAGTCAAGCACGCCCAACTGGTTGGAAACGACATTCTCTGCCCATTGGTGGACTTCTTGAGTCGGAACCGACCATCGGTCCGGAGTTCGGTTAAATTCCGCATTCACTCGATAGCCCCCAAGGCTTCCCGCAATCGACCACAATTCGGATCGGTACGATGCGGTAGCTCCTCCCACAACACCCGCAGTGTCGCGCGCCGTAAGCTGCAGGTCCCATGGGGCAAGCGACGACCACTTTAGATCGAGCGCAGCAAGCGAGGGCAATGGTGCAATGGGCTGTAGTGCGCGCACGGGCGTCCAAGTCGCTGTGACTGATTCTGCGCGGTAATCCCCACGTGCAGAAATTTGTCCGTAGGTCTGTTCGGCGAGGTTGAGCTCCCACGACGTAGCTCCACCAGAAGCACGAATTGGCCCTACGACCCATCGCGAATCCGCAACCCGAAGATGCAGTGTTCTACCATTAAGCGTCCAGTTTCCGTCACCGTAGCTGCCCCGAAGTCCGCCGTGCGCCGCCCAAGGTGCATCTGAATCGGCCCGCGTCGAATCGGCCCGAACGGCCAAAGACCATCGTCCGTCGCGCTCTTGGACGTGGGCATTGATACCCGACCATTCTAGTTCGAGCCAGTGCTTGGACGGCCCCCAGAGTGCTGCCACACTGCCTTCAACCCCATCCCAAGCGACGTGAGTAGGTTTGAGCATCCATGAATCATCTTCATTTAATATGTTGAATTCAATTGAATTAATTGAATCATCTTCAATCTTTAGCTGAACACTTAGTGGCGTGTAGTGCGCAGCGAGCTGCCAGCGCTGGTACGAAAGCACCACGTTCGATTCCTCAGGCCGTATCGCAAACGCTGCAGCCACCTCACCCGTACCTGGAACCGCCACATTGAGGTCTCCCGAAACACTGAGTTCGGAGGCGGCCACGCGAATTCCAGAAAGCGAAAGCTGCGACGGCGCAAGCAGCGTATCGCCCTCAACTGACCGCATCCAAAAGTCCACCTCAACCTGATCTACAGAGGCGTAGATTGGAGCGGACACCGTGTCGTTGGGGTCGACCCACGCATCAAACCAGTGCATCCATGCTCCGCTGGGAGTTCCGGTGACCACGAGCGAGTCGAGCACCAACGTGCCAACCGAAGGGCCACCGTTGGACCATCCGAGGCCATCAAACCGTACGCTGCGCACGTACACGCCCTCTGCTTTGCGGTGCACATGCAGGCCGTGAACCCGAATTCCGCGCCACGGAACCCATTCAATGCGCTCAAAATCAATAGACGCTGAATCCGACAACGGATTACTAGACAGGTAGTTACGCAGGTAGTTTTCAGCTGGACGAGCCACCCAGTCGGGCCGGATGCGAAGCGCAGTGAGTGCGAGAATAAGCATCAGGAGCAGGCTCCCGCCCACTAATGCAGTAATTCGTAGTCCGCGCGCAGCCATGCTGCGAAGGTAGCGCCCTAATTTTGTGCCATGAACGCCGCTACAGCTCCTTTAATTCTCTCTGTCGAAAGCAGCTGCGACGACAGTGGGGCCGCAGTGCTGCGCGGACTTAACGTGCTTTCGAATGTGGTGTACAGCCAGACGGTGCACGAGCAGTACGGGGGCGTCGTTCCAGAACTCGCGTCGCGGGCCCACAGCCAAACGGTGGTTCCGACGATTGAGGCGGCGCTCGAGCAGGCCGGAGTGCGTTTTTCGGACCTCGACGCAGTCGCTGCCACCGAGGGTCCCGGCCTACTCGGCTCGCTGCTCGTCGGCCACGGAACCGCCAAGTCCATCGCGCAATCTCTTGAAATTCCCTTCATTGGGGTGCACCACATTCAGGCGCACGTGCTTGCCCACGCCCTGACCGAAGCCGGAATTCAGGATGAGCCGCTGCAGGGGTTTCCCTTCTTGGCCTTGGTGGTTTCGGGCGGCCACACCCAGCTTTTTGACGTGCACGGCCCCTTTGACTTTCGGCTTTTGGGCGGAACCATGGACGACGCCGTCGGCGAAGCCTTCGATAAGGCTGCAAAAATGTTCGGGCTACCCTACCCCGGCGGACCCGAAGTGGACCGCCGTGCAGAGCTCGGCAATCCCGACCGCTTCAGTTTTTCTAAAATGCAAACGCCCGGGCTCGACTTTAGCTACAGCGGGCTTAAAACCAGCATTTTGTACCGGATTCAAAAGGAAGTCACCGCCAACCCCCATACGTTGACCGACGACCTCAACGACTGGTGCGCCTCAGCCCGTCAGGCGCTTGTTCAACCACTACTCGAGCGTTTGGACCGCGCACTTCGCCCCGAACACCGATATGCCGTGCTCGCCGGTGGTGTGGCCGCGAACCGGCTGCTGCGCCGGGAAGCCCAAGAATGGGCATCGCTCAAAGGAATCGCCATGGGAATTCCGCCACTGAGCTACGCTACCGACAACGCGGCAATGATTGGTGCCGTAGCCTACTACGCCTTCAGTGAACAGCGCTTTAGTGCGTTAGGTCGCGCAGCAAGTGCACGGCTCGAAGTACCTTCGCTTCATGATTAAGCGCAGCCTTGGACGCAGCGAAGAGGTTGCGCTGCCGCAACTCAACTGGAATTCGGTTGAGGCCCGAGTGGACACCGGGGCCTACCACTGCGCCATCCACTGCATCAACTACCACGTAGACGGGTCTGAACTCGTCGTGAGTTGGCCCAACCACCACCAAACGCGGCACCACCAGTTTCGCAAGGCCACGGTCAAATCAAGTTTTGGCGACCTACAAGAGCGGTATCTGGTGCACCTCGAACTCAGTGTGTACGGCGAATTGGTCCTGCAGGAGTTCAGCCTGTCGGACCGTTCGCGAATGCGCCACCCCATATTGCTCGGTCGCACTTTTTTAAAGCGCGGCTTTGTCGTGGATGTCCGCCGAAAGAACGTATCCGCGAAGTACCTTTCGCGCCCAACTACCCCGCATTCTGCACCGCAATGAACCTGCTCATCCTTTCGGCCAACCGCAACCTCTACTCCACCCGCCGCTTGGTTGAAGCTGCTGAATCACGCGGCCACATCGCCAAGGTGATGAACATTGGACGGAGTTATGCCGTCCTGTCGGCCAACGAATTAGACATTTACTACGGCGACCACCGAATCGAGGGGGTTGACGCCGTGATTCCGCGCATCGGAGCCTCAATCACCGACTACGGAGCAGCGATGCTGCGCCAACTCGAGATGAAGCAGGTGTTTACGCCCGTGAGCAGCCTTGCCCTCGTGCGTTCACGGGACAAGCTGCGCGCCCTACAGATCTTGGCAAAAGAGGGAGTCGCGATTCCTCGCACTGCCGTGGCCAAGCAGCCTTCAGACGTCGACGCCCTGATTAAAGAGGTGGGCGGAGCTCCGCTGGTAGTCAAGCTTTTAGAGGGCACCCAAGGCAAAGGCGTTGTGCTGGCGGAATCAAAAACAGCAGCACGAAGCGTCATCGAAGCGTTTTACTCGCTGGACGCCAACATCCTGGTCCAAGAATTCATTAAAGAAGCCAAGGGAGCCGACATTCGCGCCATCGTGGTCGGCGGTCAGGTCGTGGCCGCCTACAAGCGTCAGGGTCGCGAAGGCGAGTTCCGCAGCAACCTTCACAGTGGCGGCAGCGGGATTCCGATTAAGTTGAAGGCCAGCGAACGCGCAATGGCCGTCAAGGCCGCAAAGGCGCTCGGACTTAAGGTTGCAGGCGTAGACATGCTGCAAAGTGCCCGCGGACCATTGATTATGGAGGTCAACTCTTCACCCGGACTTCGCGGCGTAGAAACCGTGACCGGCATTGACGTGGCAGGCCACATCATCGACTACATCGCGACCAACCACGGCCAATCCAAGGCTAAGGCAAAGGACAAAATCGGCGCTTAATGCATCATTTTTGGGGCCTACGGCAGGGAAGCAACCTCATTCTCAGTGAAGAAGAAGCGCGCCATGCGCGAAGCGTCCTAAGGCTCAGCGACGGAGATCAGGTACGCGTTCTCGACGGCCTCGGGTCGGCATGGGATGGCCCGATTCACTTTGTGGGCAAGCGCGAAGCCGTTGTCGCAGACGCGGTTGAGCTTCCCAACTACGGAATGGTGTTGGGCCATTTGCACCTGTACCTGGCCCCTACCAAAAATGCCGACCGAACTGAATGGCTGCTCGAAAAGGCAGTAGAATTGGGAATTCACGCGGTAACCTTATTAGAATGCGCCCGTTCTGAGCGCAAGCATTTAAAGCACGACCGGCTCATTCGGGTCATGCAGGCCGCGTGCAAGCAAAGCCAAAAGGGGACGCTGCCTGCACTTCACGGTCCCGTGGCCTTCAGTGACGCTGTTGCGCAGTGCAGTTCAGAGCGAAAGGCCATTGCCGCGCTCGTCGAAGGCGAACATTCCCTGTTTTTACCCAGTGAGGTTCGAACATCGCCTCGGGCATCTTGGGCGGTTTTTGTGGGGCCCGAGGGTGACTTTACCCCTGCCGAGGTTGCTGAAGCCCAGCGAGCAGGCATTGACCTCGTTCACCTCGGACCGCACCGACTGCGCACCGAAACGGCGGGGCTGTACGCAGTGGCTGCCTTTGCCCAACGTTCCGAACACGTTTAAAACGAGTTCGCGTCGAGGCTACTCAGCTTCGTTGCCGTCACAAATTCAAGCGAAGCCTCCATCGCCTCGTGGGCGTAGTAATCTCCAGATGCGGCGGGGTAATTCGCGCGAAAATCCTGCTTTAACACTTCGAGGCGCGGTCCAAGATTTCGACCGCTGCGTTCTGAGGCCTGCACGGCGCACAGCCATTCCATGGCAAGAATGCGCTCGACGTTGCCCAAAACCTCGTACAAATCAGTTGCTGCGTTGGCGCCCATGCTGACGTGGTCCTCTTGGCCCGCACTGCTGTCAATACTGTCGGCACTTGCGGGCGTGGCGCGCTGCTTGTTTCGGCTCACCAGAGCCGCCGCAGCATACTGTACGATCATCAGTCCGCTTTCGACACCGCTGTCTGCGGCCAAAAACATCGGAAGGCCACGCTTGCCGAGCGTAAGTTGGTTGATGCGGCGCTCGCTGATGCTGCCCCACTCGGCACTCGCGATTTTGGCGTAGTCAAAGGCGAGCGCGAGCGGTTGGCCGTGAAAATGTCCGGCGCTCACCCCATCACCACTTTCGGTAAAAACTAACGGATTGTCGGTCACAGATGCGGACTCAGTCTGCAGAACGCCCACGACGTAGCGCCATGCATCGCGGCTTGCACCGTGAACTTGCGGCATGCAGCGAAAGGAGTACGGATCCTGCACATGCGGTTTATCGTAGTGCCAAAGGGGTGAATTCTCGGCCCAGGCACGGATGCTGTGCGCCACCAACCCTTGGCCTTGGTGCGGACGCAGTGCGTGTACACGGTCTTCAAACGGCGAAGGCATTCCGTCAAAAGCGAGCAGTGATGCGGCACCAACGGCATCGGCCCAGGCAGCCACCTGTGCCGCCTTAAGTGCCGACGCCAGACCCACAGCTTGCATGAACTGGGTTCCGTTGATGAGCGCAAGTCCCTCTTTGGCCTCGAGCACTTGGGGCTCCACGCCGAGTTCTGCCCAGAACTGAGCCGCCGGCTTGCGGTGCCCGCGGTGCAGCACATGGGCTTCTCCAAGCAAGGCCAGTGAAAGGTGCGCGAGCGGCGCCAAGTCTCCGGACGCACCCAGTGAACCCATGAGCGGAACTTCGGGCAGCGCATCAGCACGGTACAGCGTCAGCACCGCGTCGAGGAGTTCGGGACGAACCCCAGAATGAGCAAGGGCCAAGTTCCGCGCCTTGGTTGCCAGCATCAGGCGAACGATCGCCGGTTCGGCCAAAGGCCCGGCTCCGGCAGCGTGGCTGATGATCAAATTTCGCTGCAGGGCTCGCAAATCCTCGCGCGCCACCGCGGTGGTGCACAGTGCGCCAAACCCGGTGTTCACCCCGTAGACTACCCGGCCGGACTCGATTCCGTGCTCAACCGCCGCTCGGTTCGCGGCCACGCGTTCGCGATCTGAGGGACTCAAAATCAATTCCGCACGGCCCTCGGCCACCAGTTGCCAGTCAGATAGGGCCCACGTTTGGGTCAGATGTAAAGGATGCAGCGCCATGCGGTCAAGGGTTTCAACAAAAGTAGTCCAGGCGGTGTTAGCCATGGTATGAAAACCTACTTTGTCGTTGGGCACCGGAGCGGAATCGGACGCGCCCTCACGGAACTCCTTTTGAACCGCGGGGACGCCGTGGTCGGACTGTCGCGCAGCGAATCGGGCCTCGCCCACCCCAAATTAACCGAATTCCAAGCGGACATCTTGGAATGGGACGGCTCAGGCCTACCAGAGCATCTTGATGGATTTGTGTACGCCCCAGGCAGCATCAACCTCAAGCCGTTCAAGGGCTACAAGCCCGAAGAATTTCGGAGCGACTTTGAAATCAATGCTCTCGGCGCTGCGTTAGCGCTGCAAAAAGCCGAAAAGGCCTTGCGCGCCGCTCAAGGTGCTGCCCTACTCTTCAGCACCGTGGCTGTAGGCCAAGGTATGAGCTACCACGCGAGCATTGCCATGGCCAAAGGCGCCGTAGAGGGCCTTGTTCGCTCGCTGGCGGCCGAGTGGGCGCCCGCGGTGCGCGTGAATGCGGTAGCTCCTTCGCTCACCGACACTCCCCTGGCTTCAAAGCTGTTAGGCAACGAGGCACGCGCCGCCGCTGCAGCTGAGCGCCACCCCCTCAAGCGGGTGGGTCAAGTGGGCGAACTCGCCCATGCCGGCCTCGCCCTGCTCGACAATCCATGGATCAGCGGCCAAGTGTTGGGCGTTGACGGCGGAATGAGCAGTTTGCGCCCCTAAATGCTTACGAAGGACATTTGGGACACGTGGGAACCCCGATTCCGCGCGCAGTTCTTCAATTCTTTGGGCGGCCCTCGGCAAGTGGGTTTGCTCACGAGCTTTTCGCCACAGGGCGTTGCCAATGCGGCCGTGTTCAGCCAAACACTGCATGTCAGCGCAAATCCGCCGCAGCTCGGCTTCCTGTTTCGCCCCTTAACAGCTGAACACCAAGGCCTTCGCTACGTGCGCACCCAAGGCTGCTTTGGCTTTCACGTGCTCGCGGGCGGAACCGCTAAAGCCCAGCAACTCCACCAGTGCAGCGCCAAGTACCCCGAGGAAGCAAGCGAACTGGATGCGGTTGGCCTTGGATGGGAATCATTTAACGCACTTAACGCGCCCCGAATCCACGACGCCGTGGTGGCCTACGGACTGCAGCTCACTGAAGAACACCAGCTCGCAGGAGGAACCGTACTCGTCGTGGGTTCGGTTGTCGAGGTTCACGTACATCCGTCGGCGACGGTGCACCCCAGAGGTCACGTGCAGCATCCTGACGACCTCATTTTGGCCCAGGGACTCGACACCTACCACCACAGCAGCGCGCTGGTAGCACTAAGCTACGCCCAGCCCGAATCCCATCCTGAGCAGCTTTAACCCCCGTGCGCGGCGTAGCTAAATCCAATCTGCCCCAAAAGGACTGCATCCACTGCGGCAGGCCTTTTTCGTGGCGCAAGAAGTGGGAGCGCGATTGGGACCAGGTTAAATTCTGCTCGGACCGCTGCCGCAGTGAATCCAAAAAGAAGCAGGTCTCGTGATTCTTCGCCTAGTCCTCGGTGACCAACTCAATCCGCTGCATTCCTGGTTTCGCGAGGTGCGCGAGGACGTCGTGTATGCGATGTTTGAGTCGGGTGAAGAGCTCCGCTACGCCCCCCACCACCGCCAAAAAATGCTGGCATTTCTGCACGGAATCCAGCAGTTTGCCCAGCACTTGCGCCACGCTGGGCACCGGGTGGAATACTGGACGCTCGACGATCCGCGCCAAAAGGGAAGCCTTCGCGCCAACGTAGAGGCCCTAAGGCACGAGTTGTCCCAAGGCAACGACCTCGTGATTGAGTACCAAGAACCCGACGAATTCCGGGTCGATGAAGCGCTCAGGGGCGTCGGAACCTGTACCTCCAGCGAACACTTTCTCTCGGAACGAAACGGCATTGCCACTCATTTTACGGGCAAAAAGACGTACATCATGGAATCGTTCTACCGGGCGATGCGCGTGCGCCACGGCGTCCTGCTCGACGCATCGGGGCAGCCTGAGGGCGGAACCTGGAACTTCGATTCCGACAACCGCGCGTCCTGGAACCCGAAGCAGCTCGTTCCCGCCGAATGGCGGGCTCACCACGACCTGCGCGAGATCGACGCTCGCTTGGACCGCCACGAAATCCCACGCTGGGGTGATTCGCTGGCCGACGACGTTCCGTGGCCGTGCGACCGCGCTGAATCTTTAGCCCTACTCAACCACTTTGTGCAGCACGGACTCCCTTTGTTTGGTCGCTATCAAGATGCACTGGCCGAGGGCCAAGACTTTTTGTTTCACAGCCGGATCTCGTTTGCCCTGAACACCAAAATGCTTCACCCGCGTGAAGTGATTCACGCGGCGGAGTCCGCGTGGCGATCTGATCCCGAAACCTACCCCCTGCCGGCTGTCGAAGGGTTTATTCGACAAATTCTTGGTTGGCGTGAATACGTCCGCGGAATTTACTGGGCCCAAATGCCCGAATACACTACACTTAACTACTTCAACCACCACCGCCCCCTGCCCGATTGGATGTACACTGGCAGCACCCAAATGCGCTGCCTTCAGATTGCGGTGGGCCAAAGCCTTCGCACCGCCTATGCGCACCACATCCAGCGACTGATGGTGTTGGGCAACTTCGCACTCTTGGCTGGATTTGACCCGAAGGAGCTCGACGCCTGGTACCTCGGAATCTACATCGACGCCCTCGAATGGGTTGAACTCCCCAATACGCGGGGCATGAGCCAGTTCGCTGACGGCGGAATCGTCGGAACCAAACCCTACGTGAGCAGCGGTGCCTACATCCACAAGCAGGGCAACCACTGCGCCAACTGTGCCTATTCCGTTGCCGAAAAAGTGGGCCCGCGCGCTTGCCCCTTCAACGCCCTGTACTGGCATTTTTATGCGCGGAACCGTCCCCTACTCGAACGCAATCCCCGTGTGGGCATGGTGTACCGGACCTGGGACAAGATGAAGCCCGAGCACCGCGAAGCGTTACTTGAACAAGCAGAGTCCAATCTGCTTAAAATAAATAATCTATGATCGTTTGGTGGGTGCGTCACGACCAGAGATTGAGCGACAACGCGTGCTGGGATTCCGCCCGAGAACTCGCACACAGTACCGGCAACGAACTGCGGGCGGTGTACGCGTGGAATCACCTTGACCGCGCTCAGGGACTCGGTGGAATTCCGCGAATAAGCCCTAGGCGCGCCACGTGGATTCGCGAAGGACTGAGTGCCCTCGCTCACGAGCTCAAGGCCCACGGAGTGGAACTGCAGCAAACGCCTGGAAGCATTTTGGATTGGCTACGTGCCAACCGGCCGCACACTTTGCTGTACAGCCGAGCCGTAGCAACTGAAGAACGGCGCCAGGAATCCGAAGTGTCGGCTCTTGGGATTGCAACCAGGACCTTTTGGACCCATTCCCTGCTTACCCCAGGTGAAGTCCCCGGAGGGTTAGCCCGCCTTCCGACCACCTTTACCCCCTTTCGGCACCGCGTTGAGCGCGAGGCACTGTCGTTTGACTGCGCTGCCAGAGAGACTTCACCCAACGACCACAGCCCCACTTCATTGAGTGAGGCATTCCCGTTTGAAGCAGGTGAGCCGGCTGCGCTCGCCCGCCTCGACGCGTATGCACGCAATCCAAACGGCGCAGCCCAGTACAAAACCCGGCGCAACGGGCTCCTCGGAACGGAGTTTTCGACAAAATTTTCACCTTGGCTTGCCTCGGGAGCCATTAGCCCACAGCGAATTTGGCAAACCTGCCTGGACCTCGAGGACGAACTTGGTGGCAGTCCAGACGTGGAATGGATTCGCGTCGAACTCCTATGGCGCGAGTACTTTCAGTGGGTAGCCTACACGGCAGGGCCCACGTTGTTCCAAAAGAAGGGATTTCGTGAGGTTCCGCCAAAAAACGGATTTAACGCCAAGGCCTTTCAACGCTGGGTGGACGGCACCACCGGAGATGATTTTGTCGATGCCGGCATGCGCGAACTGGCCGAAACAGGGTTCAGCAGCAACCGCGCGCGGCAAAACATGGCGTCCTACCTCATTCACGACCTCGGCATGGACTGGAGGTACGGCGCGGCCTACTTTGAATCGCAACTCCTTGACTACGACCCTGCGAGCAATTGGGCGAATTGGGCCTACATCGCGGGAGTCGGCAATGATCCGCGCCCCGTTCGCCGCTTCAATACCGCCAAACAAGCATCAGACTACGACGCCGACGGGTCCTTTCGTGCACATTGGCTTCGCCGTGGCTAACTTGGCCGAATGCAGCACGACCTTCACATCATAGCGATTTACTTCCGCGGAATGGTGTACCGCTACGAGAATCCTAAAGGCGGAATTCGCCTTCGCGAATCCCTGCTTCACCAAGAAATGATCCGCAGAAAGGTGCTTCAGCCCCACCCATTGGATCCCTCGCGCGGAATCCTCACCTTTCGGGGCGAGCGCTGCGCCAAGGACATTGTCCACAAAATGATTCGCCCGCTCTTGTACATCATTTTTAGCGCGCTGCTGGCTGCGGCCCTTTTCGGACTTTAGCATGAGATTGCTGACAGTTGCCACCGGTCTTGCGTGTGCGCTTGCAGTGCATGCCCAAACCGAAGTTTGGACCGCACTTAACGTGAAGTACGCGGTGAACAAACGCTGGGACCTCGGAGCCTCATTTGAGTCGCGCTGGCGGAGCTCGGGATACCAGCAATTCTCTGACCTTCGGCTCACCCGCGATGCGCGACGCAACTGGAAGTACTTCTACGAGTTCCGCGCCCCCCTGAACGCACAGGTCAATCCGCGCCACACCATTGCATTAGAAAAGTCCTGGAAGCCCCGCTACAAAGGCACTAAAATCGCCGACATCACTCTCGGAACACGCTACCACGTCAACCGCGCTGCGCGCGTTCGCTTCGGAATGTATGCAGAACGCAAATTCGGCCGTCTGACTCCGGAATGGGGTTCCGAGCTGTGGATGTCCAGTTTTGCGCCATGGTCTGACCCCCGCAGGATTCGGCACACCGCTACGCTCAACTGGGAACCCAACAAGATCTGGAAACTCTCCTTAGGGTGGTCCAGCCAAACCGACATTCGCCGTAGTGGCGAAGTGGACGCTGAATTCGGGATACTGCGGCTTGGAATCCGCAGCAAATTTTAACCTACCAAGCGAATCCGGCCAAATCAGCCAAGGCTAGGCTCAACTGTTCGCCCGTACGCATGTTTTTGACCTGGATGGATTGGGTTGCCTGTTCCTGAGCCCCCGCCATCACCGCATATACAGCACCAATTTTTTCAGCGTAGTCAAACTGCTTCTTGATTTTGGACGGCTCGGGAAAGAGTACGGTTCGGACTCCCGCAGCGCGAAGCGCTTCGGCCACCTGAAAGGCAAAGTCAGACTCGGCTTCGCTGAACTGAAAGACCATGGCTTGAGGCCCTGAAGCCAAATCTGGCAACAGACCGAG
>JBDLUG010000017.1:0-14802 GCA_039805405.1 Bacteroidota bacterium | reverse complement strand
TCACCAAGTCCGTCGCCCTTGAGCTCGGTTCACGCGGGGTACGTTGCAACGCCATTGCGCCAGGCTTCATCGAAACCGAAATGACCGGTGTTCTCGACGAGAAGGTCGTTCAGTCGTGGCGCGACGCGATTCCGTTGAAGCGCGGCGGCCAGCCAGAGGATGTGGCCAACGCCTGCGTGTTTTTGGCAAGCGACCTTTCGTCCTACATCAGCGGTCAGGTACTTCAAGTCGACGGTGGCCTCTTGACCTGATATTCGTGGATAACTTCATTCGGAACCCGCCTCGGCGGGTTTTTTCTTTTTTGGTCCAACGTATCTTCGGGATTATGAAGAATATGCTCTTAACAGCCCTTTGGACGGCTGCCCTCGGAACCACCTCAGCGTGGGCGCAAGGAATGTGGTTTCCGCACGAAGTGGCGGGACGCAAGGCCGACATGAAGGCCACCGGGATGAAGATGAAGCCCTCAGCGATATACAGTACTGACGGCGGAGGCCTCAATGAATCGGTGGTGCACTTTGGCGGATTCTGCACGGGTGAAGTGATTTCATCCAAAGGCTTGGTTCTGACCAACCACCACTGCGGCTACGACGCGATTCAGTCGCATTCGAGCATTGAGGACAACCTTCTTGAGCACGGATTCTGGGCTTCATCCTATGCCGAAGAGAAGCCCAACCCGGGGCTCTTCGTGGATTTTGTCCTAAAGACTGAAGACGTAACGCTCGCCGTACAATCATTCATCGCTAAGGGTCAGGAGCCTGCCGAAGCTATGAAGGCCGTGGCCGCCGCCCAGCCCAAGCCTGACGCATCATGGATCCATACCGTGAAGCCCATTTTTGCCGGAAACCGCTATGTGCTCACAAGCGCCCGCCGGTATTCAGATGTGCGCTTAGTCGGTGCTCCGCCGAGTGCCGTCGGCAAGTACGGATCCGATACCGACAACTGGGTTTGGCCGCGCCACACGGGTGACTTTTCACTTTTTAGGGTGTACACGGCACCAGACGGCAGTCCGGCAGCATACAGCGCGAGCAATGTCCCAATGAATGTTGCCAAACCTTTGGCCATCAGCCTTCGCGGGGTCGATGAAGGCGACTTCACGTTGATTTATGGGTTCCCGGGGCGCACCGACAGCTACATGCCGGTTTCTGAGGTGCAGCAGCAGCTTAAGACGATGCTTCCGACTCGTGTTGCGATGCGCCACGAGGTGCTTCGCACGTGGGATTCCGCAATGCGCGTCGACCCGATGGTCAAAATCCAGTACGCGTCAAAGTACGCTAGTGTAGCCAACGGATGGAAGAAGTGGATTGGCCAAATCGAGGGTATGGCCGAGGTTTCTGGCGTCGATACGCTGAACGCTCGCGAGGCTCGCGTCGCCGCCTTTTCGCCCCAAGGCCGCGCTGTAATCCAGCGTTTTGGTGAACAAAATGAAGCCTTGATGAAGTCCCGTTGGACCGCATTGTACTACCAAGAATTGATTCCGCGCTGGGAGCTCGCAACATGGAGTCGATTGACCTCAGCATACCTGAAGTCGGCCGCAATGGGCGAAAACCTTGAAAAGCCCCGCGCAGCGCTCAAAGAGCTTTACAAGGACTGGAATCCCGAGCTCGACCGTCGGGCTGCACGGCGATTGGTTGCCGCTTGGAACGCCAATTCTGAGGTGGGCCGCACGGAATCCGACTTGATGTCGTTCACGGATGCTTCGGTGGTCGGAACGGTTCCGGCATTGCCCACCGACGGCGCGTCGTGGGATGCCTTTGACGCTGCTGCAAAAGCGCACCCCGCGTTGGGGCTTAGCGGCAATCTCCGCGAGGAGTACGCTGCGCTGATGGGTGAACTGTCTGCGGCAGAAGCCCAGTACCAATCGGGCATGAAGGACTGGATGGCCGTGCAGCTTGCCTGCGCGGAGTCCATGAAACATCAGATTGCCGCAGATGCCAATTCCACCCTGCGCGTGGCCTACGGTCGCGCTGGAGGCTTTTCGCCCGCCGACGGAATGCGCTACACGACCCACACCACCGCAGACGGGGTGCTGGCCAAGTACCGCCCCGGCGACTACGAGTTCGACCTTCCCGAAGCCTACCGCGCGAAGTTGGAGGCCCGCGACTACGGTTCGTACACTTTGCCCAACGGCGAGCTGCCGGTGTGCTTTTTGGCCGCGAACCACACCTCGGGCGGAAATTCCGGAAGCCCTGCGTTCAACGCACGCGGCGAACTCATCGGACTCAATTTTGACCGCGTGTGGGAGGGGACTATGAGCGACTTTTACTTCACGCCCCAACGCTGCCGCAACATCATGGTGGACATTAGATACGTGCTTTGGGTCGTCGACCGCTACGCAGGAGCGGATCGCCTGATTCAAGAGATGAATATCGTCCGCTAAACCCGGCTTCGCGTCGTACTTTTGCCGCGCAATTAACCGCTAATCCTTGAATCCGTCATGAGCGTTCTGGTCAACAAGTCATCGAAAATTATCGTCCAAGGTTTCACTGGTAAAGAGGGGAGCTTCCACGCCGAGCAAATGATTGCCTACGGTACCAACGTGGTAGGCGGAATTACGCCTGGCAAAGGTGGCCAGACCCACTTGGACCGCCCCGTATTCAACACGGTGAGCGATGCGGTTACCACTACGGGTGCAGACGTTTCGATCATTTTTGTTCCTCCTGCATTTGCAGCCGACGGAATTATGGAAGCTGCAGACGCCGGAATTCAAGTCATTGTATGCATTACTGAGGGCATCCCTGTGGCTGACATGATGAAGGCCAAGGCCTATGTGAAAGAGCGCGGAGTGCGCTTGATTGGCCCCAACTGCCCCGGTGTGATTACCGCCGACGAAGCCAAAGTGGGCATCATGCCCGGATTTGTCTTCAAAAAGGGCAAGATTGGCATCGTTTCTAAATCCGGAACCCTGACCTACGAAGCCGCCGACCAACTGGTGAAGGCAGGTCTTGGCGTAACCACGGCGATCGGCATTGGTGGCGACCCCATTATTGGCACAACCACCCGCGAAGCCGTTGAGCTTTTGATGAACGACCCCGAGACCGAGGGCATCGTCATGATCGGTGAAATCGGTGGCCAACTTGAGGCTGAGGCTGCTCGCTGGATCAAAGCCGACGGCAACCGCAAGCCAGTCGTTGGTTTTATTGCGGGCGAAACAGCTCCCAAGGGCCGCACGATGGGCCACGCTGGAGCCATTGTTGGTGGAGACGATGATACCGCCCAAGCTAAAAAAGCGATTCTTCGCGAGTGCGGCGTTGAGGTGGTGGATTCTCCCGCCCACATCGGTCCCCGTATGGCTGAGCTCTTCGGAGTAAAAGCCTAACGATGAACAGGGCGCAAGCCTACGGCGACGGCCTGTTTGAAACGATGCGCGTTTCGCAGGGCCGTGTACTGAACCCCGAAGAGCACTACTTCAGGTTGCTGGCAGGTATGCGCGTTCTTCGCATGCCCATTCCTTCTCACTGGAATCCAGATGGTTGGCTATCCGATTTAAAGATTACCGAACTTGACGCCGACCGGGACTACCGAATCCGGCTCAGTGTATGGCGCACAGGTGCCTTAGGCTACATGCCCGAAGCCCGCGCGTCGGTAGCGTGGGAAGTAACCGCCACTTCGATTGACGGAGTAGGCTACCCAGTCCCGGTGCTGCGGCCCGAGCTTGGACTCTTTCAAGACCACCGAAAGAGTGCGGGGATCCTTTCAAACGTGAAGACGAGCAGTGCAATTCTTTATGTTCTTGCAGCTGGTTTCGCTCGTGAACAGCGCGTGGACGAAGTACTGATTCTCAACCACGAGAACCAAGTGCTCGAAGCATCCAAATCAAATGTGATGCTTGTTCAGGGTTCAGAACTCATTACTCCGCCATTAAGTGCCGGCGCCTTGCGTGGAGTCATGCGCGAGGTGGTACTCGGACTTGCGCCACAGCTTGACCTCCAGGTTCGCGAAGACGTGTTCAGTCCCTTTGCCCTGCAGTCTGCCGAAGAGGTTTGGTTGACCAACGCGGTGAATGGGGTGGCGGCAGTCCAGAAGTTCCGCAAAACGGAATACGGTTCAGCACGCGCTGAGGCGATGCAAAAATTGGTAATTGACCGATCTCAAACTTCTCAATTCCAGTAAGGAATCTCTGGTGAATTAAACCAAAGCTTTAATTCATCAGGCCAGCTTTGGGCCAAGGTTCGGTACGCGTCTTTCGCGTGCCACCAGTCAGACTTCGCTACGGCGTTCGCCAAAACCCAGCTCTGCTCATTGAGTTCTGCCGCTAGTTGGCCTTCTGCCCAGCCCGAATAGCCCGCCATAAACTGTATGTCGTCGGGCTGCAGCCATTCTGAATCAATCGCTTGGCGCAACGCGTCAAAGTCTCCGCCGAAGTAGATTCCGGGCAGCACTAGTTCTGAATTCGGAATGAGGTCGGGCCGTTGGTGGAGGTAGTACAGCGAATCGGTGCTCACGGGGCCACCTAAGTAAAGGGGCCATTCTGGCCAGTCGCCACGAAGGGCCTGGTCTAACGTGTACTCGCTTAACTTGTTGACAATCAGACCTGCGCACGAATCTGGCCCGACGTGGGTCATCAGCACGAGCGAGCGACTAAAGTTCTCATCCTCGAGAAGAGGGTGGGCCATTAAAAAAGATCCGGTTTCGGCCTGCATGCGAACTAATTTAGCGCAATAATGGCACTACACGACGACCGCAAAGAATACGTTAAGGGAAGCCTTGACGATCGTTGGATGCACGCGCATCCATACGTACAGTTTCAAGCGTGGATGGAAGAGTTTCGGGCAACGGGCGCCGAGGACGCCACTGCATTTGCATTGAGCACGGTGGCTTCCAATGGAGATCCGGATGCGCGAACGGTGCTTCTCAAGGAGTTTCGCGAGGGGGACCTCATTTTTTATACGAACTACGCATCAAAAAAGGGTAAAGACCTCGAAGCGAACCCGAGAGCACACGCGTTGTTTTTTTGGCCCAGTCTCGAGCGTCAGATTCGCGTGCTTGGTTCGGTCCACAAAATTTCTGCCGAAGAGAGCTCAGCCTACTTTGCGAGCCGTCCGCTGGGAAGCCAATGGGGTGCAGCAGCGTCGCAGCAGTCGCAGCCCATCGCATCGCGCGAAGCCATGGAAGCTCAATGGAAGTCCATCCAAGACCAGCATCCAGAGTCTATTCCGCGGCCCGAACACTGGGGCGGGTACGCCATTCGCGCCGAACGCATCGAGTTTTGGCAGGGTAGGGCTAGCCGCCTTCACGACCGCATTCAGTTTACGCGCCAGCCTGACCAAAGCTGGACCGCACAACGCCTTCAACCATGAGTTTATCCAAATTTGCCGTGGTCGGCTGCGGCCGCATTGGCCAGCGCCACATCGAAATGATTCGCAACCTCGAACACGCGGAACTCGTGGCCACGTGCGACGTACGCAGCGCGGAAGAATTGGGTTTGCCCGCGGGGATTCCGCACTACAGCACGCTTGATGCGCTGTTGGCAGACCATCGCGTGGATGTTTTAGCCATCGCGAGCCCCAACGGGATGCACGCCGCGCAGGCGCTTCAAGGAATTGAGTCGGGCGCCCATGTCATTGTTGAAAAACCCATGGCGCTGCATAAGTCCGACGCCGAACGCGTGCTGCACGCCGCCCTTCAGCGCGGACGCTATGTCTTTGGAGTCATGCAAAACCGCTATTCACCCCCTTCAGAGTGGCTCAAGTCTGTGGTCGATCAAGGACTGATGGGCGATATTTTTCAGGTGCACATTGACTGCTTCTGGAACCGAGACGACCGCTACTACCACGCCGGCGGGTGGCACGGCACCAAAGATTTGGACGGCGGAACCTTGTTTACTCAGTTCAGCCACTTCATTGACATCTTGTACTGGGTCTTTGGCGACGTGAAACCTTTGTCAGCGCTACTTCGCAACTACAACCACAGTCACAGCATTGCCTTTGAAGACAGTGGCCTTGTGCACTTCGCGCTTCCGCAGCACGGAGCCGCGCTGGGGTCGCTGAACTACAGCACCAGTGTTTGGGACGCAAACCTCGAGAGCTCGATGACCATCATCGGTTCAAAGGGAAGCATTAAGGTCGCCGGCCAGTACATGAACGAAGTCGTGCACTGCCACATTGAGGGCTACAGCATGCCAGAACTGGCTCCGAGCAATCCGCCCAATGACTACGGTCCCTACAAGGGTTCGGCCGCCAACCACATGTACGTGTACGAAAACGTGCGCGACGTACTGGGCGGAACCAAACCCATCACCACCAATGCCCTCGAGGGACTGAAGGTGGTAGAGATCATTGAGTCCATCTACGCCCTAGCGCGCTAAGCCAAACTTCACAGCATAAAAAAAGCCGCCCGATGGGCGGCTTTCGCGTTTAGGTGATTTGGGCATTTAGAGTTTGCCAGCCAGCTCAGCGCCAGCCTTGAACTTAGCAACCTTCTTAGCGGCGATTTTGATGGTCGCGCCAGTCTGTGGGTTGCGGCCCTCACGAGCACCGCGCTCTGATACGCTGAAGGTACCGAAACCTACGAGTGATACTTTGCCACCTTTGGCAAGTGCACCACCAATGTTGTTGGTTACGGAATCTAGGGCAACTTTAGCTTGTGCCTTAGAGATACCTGCTTCAGCTGCGATGGCGTCGATGAGTTCTGCCTTGTTCATGCTTGATGTTTTTAAGAGTGATTAAACGTTTGGTTTTCCCAAATATAGGCGGAATCCCAATACGCACAAGGATTTAGTCAATTTTTTGACCACTTAGTGTAAATCGGCCCCTTAATCGACTTCCGCGCACGAAATCTACCGCACTCATTCGCCGTTTACCCGGCCACTGAACTTCGTAAACTACAGTATAGGCCTCTGCTGAAAATAATTTAATACCTTGATTATCAATAGAGTAGTGAGTAATTGGGGCATGTGATCGAGCACTGGATTCGGGCCATTCGCTTCCAAAGAGCTTCCAGCGCTCGCTGGGGGATTCAGGAGACGGCAAGCTGGCCCCAGGGATGGGATCGCAGGCTTTGATGCGGTTGTGCACGTCCCAGAGGCTTGCTAAATGTTCGAGTTGAGCGAATTCAGGCGTCAACTTGGGCGCTGCGCGCTGCGCAAGACCCTCTTCTTGGGGCAGCGGACGAAGGTCGTGGTGTACCCGCTGCACCAGAACCTGTGCCGCCAGCTGTGCGCCTTCTGCAGCCATTCGGGCGTACAGTTCGCCAAAGGTTTCGTTGGTTCCGACCGGAATTCGAACCTGACTAAGAATGGGACCCTCGTCGATGGCGTGGTTCAGCGAGAATGCGGTGACTCCGGTTTCGGAATCACCCAGGGCCAAGCTCCACTGAATCGGAGCAGCTCCGCGAAGGTCCGGAAGGAGGGAGCCGTGGATATTGAGCGAGCCGAACCGAGGCATGTTCCACACGGCTTCGGGAAGCATGCGAAAGGCAACCACCGTAAAAATATCGGCGTTGAAGGCTTCGAGCTCCGTCAGAAATTCGGGATCGCGCAGTTTATCTGGCTGCAGCAGGGAAATCGAATGTTCGCGCGCAAGCAGCGCTACGGGGCTTGACCTGAGCTGCTGTCCGCGGCCGCTCGGTCGGTCGGGCGCCGAGACTACCGCCACTACATCGACCTCGGGATCATGAATGAGCGCTTTAAGACTCGCTGCGGCGAAATCGGGGGTACCAAAAAATACGGTTCGTAGCATGGTGCAAAGGTCGGAACTAAAGGGTGACCCAGCCGGACTCGTCCAGCGTCCACCAGCCAAGGTCGGATCCGCGACCTAAAAAGCGAGCTGCCTCTGAACGGGGAAGCCCTGTGCGCTCAGCCGCATCGCGAATGCTCAGACGCTGGGATTCGGACCCGTGAAGTGCCGTGAGTAGGGCATAGGCCAGCTCAGAGGGTTCGCGCTTGGCCCGGCACACATCGCAGCGCCCGCAGTCCTCTGCCACCTCGCCAAAGTAGGCGAGAAGCTGTGCGAACCGGCATTCTACCGCGTGAGGGTCCAGCATCGCGGCCACGGCGCGGGACCTCCCTAAAATTCGGTTGCGGTCAACCTCCCAGTCTGCCTTAGAAATCGGACTCGATCCGTGAGGGAACCGCGGGTGAGCCCAACGGTAGGTGGTCCCGCTTCCGCCACCCTCAAGACTAATTAGTTCGAGCTCAGCGGCGCGGCTGAGCAGCTGGCGAACTTGGGCCAAGGTCCATCCGCCAATCCCAGCTAGTGCGCTGAGTTCGATGCGTTCAGAGTGGTGCACAATCCCCGGGTAGCGCCGGGCAAGGGTGTAAAGCAGGTCCGAGTAGGTGGGGTTCGCCTCTGCGATGTCGACGAGTTCGCTACCGCCGTAGCGAAGCTGTACGCGGAATTGGGCCTCGGATTCCTCGAGCACCTCGACCAGTCCTTTGCGCGCCATGATGCGCAGCACGAGCTCGTGCGCTGGTGACTGGGGCCGAACCCGAACGCCCGGACCGTCGCCCACCGCGATTTGCGCCTTGCTGGCCAGTTCATGGTAGTGCTGGATCCACGTGGCAAACGGGGGCATAGAGCGTTCCATCTTGCGGGTAAACGCGGCGAGTGCCTTGGGTTCGAGCAGAATCAGTGCCTCTGCATCTTGGCCATCCCGTCCGCCCCGACCCATTTCTTGGTA
This sequence comes from Bacteroidota bacterium, assembly GCA_039805405.1. GTDB lineage: Bacteria > Bacteroidota > Bacteroidia > Flavobacteriales > Schleiferiaceae > TMED14. The sequence continues at coordinate 6,186 of JBDLUG010000017.1, read as the reverse complement.
GAGCGCTTCGGGACTCTCGGGGAGTTCGGTGTGCAGCACCTGGCGCACGTCGGGTTGGTCGATTCCCATTCCGAATGCGGTCGTCGCGACCATCGTTCGCACACTGCCACTGCTCCATGCGGTCTGAAGGCGTTCGCGGTCGGAACGCGGCATGCCCGCGTGGTACGGCGCCGCCGGGATTCCGCGGTCAGAAAGGTGCTGGGCCCAACGTGTAGCCGCGACCCGGCTGCGGACGTAGACAATTTGCCTCCCGTCGTAGGGGCGAATCGACGCCGCACATGCCGTCGCGATTTCGGCGACTTCCCGCACCGACCAAATGAGGTTGGGACGCGCAAACGATGCTTGAAACACCTGCGGCTGGCGAAGTCCAAGCAGCTGAATGACGTCTGCAAGTACATCTGGCGTAGCTGAAGCAGTCAGCGCGATGCACGGAACCTGGCTCAGTGAATCTCGTAGCTCCTTTAGCTGGGTGTACTGTGGCCTGAAGTCATGGCCCCATTGGCTGACGCAGTGGGCCTCATCAATGGCGAGCAGGCGCACGTCCCAATGCTCGATGATGGCGGTAAAGTTTCGCGAACGGGCGCGTTCGGGCGACACGTAGGCAAATTGGGGCGGACGGCGCTGCAGGTCCATCCAATCTGAGTTTTTGAGGTCGCCGGCGAGTGAACGGGCATCGATTCCGCGCTGCACCAATTGAGCCACTTGGTCTGACATCAGTGATATGAGGGGTGAAATCACGATGGTGGTTCCGCCCAAGGCCAGTCCCGGAACCTGAAAGCACAGGGACTTTCCGCCCCCAGTCGGCAGTAGCGCGACGGTATCGTGGCCTGAAACTACCGATTCCGCAATGGGCCGCTGCAGCGGCCGAAAGTCGGGATAACCCCACACAGCCTGCAGTACCTGCTGCAGGCGATCACTTGCGCCCGAGGACATGGAGTATGAATTCTACGCGCTGTTCGACAGATGCCCGTGGAACTTCAATTAGTTCGTAGCCCAAGGCAGAATAGGTTGAAACAAGCGATTCGTGAACTTGAACTGCAGTTTCGAAGGGCTCCCAGCGCTCGCCGTCAGTGCGGTAAATGGCTTCCCAGGGCGGAAAAATAAACACTTTGTAGTGGTAGGGGTAGGGCGAAGGGTCCATCCACGCGGGGACTTCTTTATCGCCCGCTTGCAGGTAGCTAAGTGTGTCCAGCAGACTTCGGTCAAAAAACACGTCACCTTCAGTTTGCGCCGCCTCGGCATGCTGGGCCGCGCGAAGCTTCCAAATGACTTCTGAAAAGGCCAAAAGGTTGCGCCACGGGTCGTCTCCGCCGAGTTTTGTGCCCTCTTGAGTGATGATGTCCCGCGAAATTTCGTGGAGCACCGGGTACCCAAGCTCCTGAAGGAGTGCGACTACCGAGGTTTTTCCGGTAGATGGCGCGCCTGTGAGCACGATGCGACGGGTTGTGGTGTTACTTTGAGTCATGGAAGAAGCCAAATTTCGGGAACTACTGGAGCAAAACTACACCTGGCCCGCACTGTACATGTTTAAGTTCATTTGTCCTGCAGACAACGGGGCCATTGCCCGCCTTCAGCAGCTCTTTGACCCCGAGGTGGCGGAGCTTTCACTTCGTCCATCCTCAAAAGGAAACTACATATCGTTCACCGCCAAAGAGCTGATGATCAGCGTAGAGGCCGTAATGCAGCGGTACGAACAAGCCCGGGGAATCCCCGGGCTCATCAGTCTTTAGGCGAGGGGCTCGCTCCCTTCGGCGGGTTGCTCTTGGCTTTCGGCCGACGCTACCGTTGGTGAAGGCTCTTGGCTGGCGGCTTGAGGCGGAGTTGCAGGCGTGATCGCCAAACTCAGCAGCTCAGCACCTTCAGCGCCCGAGAATACCACGGTATCTCCGGGGTGAAAAGTCCCCTTCACGATTTCTTCAGCCAAAGGATCCTCTACGTAGCGTTGGATGGCCCGCTGAAGCGGACGTGCGCCAAATTTTGGATCAAAACCCTTGTCGGCCAAGAAGGTCACCGCGCTGTCTTCGAGCTGCACGTGGTACTCCAAAGACTCCATTCTGCGGAGCAAGCTGCGAAGTTCAATGTGGACGATTTTAGAAATGTCTTCGCGCTCAAGCGGCTCAAACACAATTACGTCGTCAATTCGGTTGAGGAATTCCGGAGCAAAGGCTTTCTTCAGCGCAGACTCAATCACTCCTTTTGCGAGGTCTTCAGAGCTGTCCTGACGCGTTTTGGTTCCGAATCCGACGCCCGTACCAAAATCCTTGAGCTGGCGCGAACCAATGTTCGAGGTCATAATGATGAGGGAGTTCTTGAAGTCCACCTTGCGACCGAGGCTGTCGGTCATGTGGCCGTCGTCGAGCGCCTGAAGCAAAAGGTTGAACACGTCAGGGTGTGCCTTTTCAATTTCGTCGAGAAGAACCACCGAATAGGGCTTGCGTCGAACTTTTTCAGTCAGCTGTCCGCCCTCTTCGTAGCCCACGTACCCCGGAGGCGCTCCTACGAGCCGTGAAATGGCAAACTTCTCCATGTATTCAGACATGTCGATGCGAATCAGCGCGTCGGCAGAGTCGAAGAGCTGAATGGCAATCTCTTTGGCCAACTGGGTTTTACCTACGCCGGTGGGGCCCAAGAAGATGAAGGATCCCACGGGTTTGTTGGGGTCTTTGAGGCCTGCACGGTTGCGCTGAATGGCGCGAACCACCTTGCGCACGGCCTCGTCCTGGCCGATGATTTTGCTCTTGATGTCTTGCTCCATCGCAGCGAGCTTGGCCAGTTCATCCTTTGACACTTTGCGGACCGGGATTCCGGTCATCATCGACACCACTTCGGCAATGTCGTCTTCGGTCACTGGAGCTCGGTTCTTGCGAACCTCCTCGTCCCACTCGGCCTGAACCTGAGCCAGCTTATTCTCAATGGTCTTTTCGTCGTCGCGAAGCTTAGCCGCCTCTTCGTAGCGCTGCTTTTTCACGACCTCCATCTTTTGCTTGCGCACGGCTTCAAGCTGCTCTTCGAGGTCGCGAACCCCCTCGGGAACCGAAATGGACCCCAAGTGCACGCGGCTTCCGGCTTCATCAAGGGCGTCGATCGCCTTGTCGGGCAGGAAGCGGTCGGGCACGTAGCGCACCGTCAGTGCGACACAGGCAGCCAAGGCCTCGTCGGTGTAGGCCACATTGTGGTGCTCCTCGTACTTGGGCTTGAGGTTGCGCAGGATTTGCAGGGTTTCATCGGGGGTCGGCGGATCTACCATGACCTTTTGGAACCGACGCTCTAAGGCACCGTCCTTTTCTATGTACTGGCGGTACTCGTCGAGGGTCGTTGCTCCGATGCACTGAATTTCGCCGCGCGCCAGGGCTGGTTTGAACATGTTGCTGGCGTCGAGTGAGCCCGTGGCTCCGCCCGCACCCACAATGGTGTGGATCTCGTCGATGAACAAAATGATGTCGTCGTTCTTCTCGAGCTCGTTCATGAGTGCTTTCATGCGCTCTTCAAACTGACCGCGGTACTTGGTTCCGGCGACGAGGCTGGCCAAGTCAAGGGTCACAACGCGCTTGCCAAAGAGGACGCGACTCACCTGCTTCTGGACAATTTTGAGCGCAAGCCCCTCTGCGATCGCAGATTTACCAACGCCCGGCTCACCAATAAGGAGCGGATTGTTCTTTTTGCGGCGACTCAGCACTTGGCTGACGCGTTCAATTTCTTTTTCACGGCCCACGACGGGGTCGAGTTTGTCTTCGATGGCCAATTTGGTCAAGTCGCGTCCGAAGTTGTCAAGGACGGGCGTTTTGCTTTTGGGTTCGCCGGGCTTGCCGGGGCGCGGAGCGCTTCCGCGCGAAGGTTCATCGTCGTCGTCTTCACCGCTCATCGCCGCGGACGGACTCGTGCCGCGATCGGGCTTTCGGTCCTCCATAAACCGACTCTGGTACTCGGTTTTGACCGTTTCGTAGTCGATTCCGAAGCTGCGCAGCACCGAAGCCACCGGATCGTTCTCGTTGCGCAGAATGCAGAGTAGGAGGTGGGCGGTGCGAATGACCGGGCTGCCGTAGAGCTTGGCCTCGAGAAAAGTGGTCTTGAGCGCCTTTTCGGCCTGGCGCGTCAGCGGAATGTTCTTGCGGCTTAGTCCAGGATTTTCAATGGGCTGGTGAAGCGCTTCAACTTTATGGCGGACTTCGAGTAGATCCACGCCAAGCGCTTGAAGCAATTCAATTGCGGAGCCGGCTCCTTCGCGCACTAATCCGAGCACCAAATGTTCGGTCCCAATGCTGTCGTGGCCCAGGCGGAGCGCCTCTTCTTTGGCATAGCCGATGACGTCTTTGACGCGCGGTGAGAAATTTTCGTCCATACCCCCAAAGTAACCAATGCCGTGCCAACTCGCAGCACGGTTAATGCTGGCTTATTTATAAACAAGTCAATGTGCATAAAACCTAAGAAAAACAAAGGCTTTGCGTGATGCAAAGGGGGGTGCGCCTCGTATTTTTGAAGGATATACTAGCTAACTGACATTATGGCCGAAGGCGAACGCATTATTCGAATAAATATTGAGGAGGAAATGAAGACCTCCTACATCGACTACTCGATGTCGGTAATTGTTTCTCGAGCACTTCCTGATGTGCGCGACGGACTCAAGCCTGTTCACCGCCGTGTGCTTTACGGAATGAACGAGATGGGCAACCACTCGTACAAGTCGTACAAGAAATCCGCATTGGTAGTGGGTGAGGTAATGGGTAAGTACCACCCCCACGGAGATTCCGCGATTTACGACACCATTGTACGTATGGCCCAAGAGTGGAGCCTTCGCTACATGCTGGTGGACGGTCAAGGAAACTTTGGTTCGATGGACGGCGACGCCCCAGCCGCGATGCGCTACACCGAAGTTCGGATGCGCAAGATCACCGAGGAATTGGTGCGCGACATCGATAAGGATACGGTTGACTTCAAACTGAACTACGACGACTCTCGCGAGGAGCCCACGGTGCTTCCGACGCGGATTCCTGCGCTGCTGGTGAATGGAGCCTCAGGTATTGCGGTGGGTATGGCTACCAATATGCCGCCGCACAACCTCACCGAGGCGATCAACGCCACCATCGCGTACATCGACAACAATGAGGTTGAGGTCGTGGACTTGATGAAGCACATTTCGGCCCCGGACTTTCCGACGGGCGGAACCATTTACGGCTACGACGGGGTACGCGAAGCGTTTGAAACGGGTCGCGGTCGCATTGTGCTGCGCGCAAAGGCCCACATCGAAGAGGTCAACGGCCGCGACTGCATTATTGTGTCGGAAATTCCGTACCAGGTCAACAAAGCCGACATGATCAAGAAGACCGCAGATTTGGTCGACGAGAAAAAGTTGGACGGAATTGCCGACATCCGCGACGAGTCGGACCGCAACGGAATGCGCATTGTTTATGTGTGCAAGCGCGAAGCGGTTCCGAATGTGGTGCTAAATAAGCTGTACAAGTACACACAGCTTCAGTCGAGCTTTAGCGTCAACAACATCGCGCTGGTGAATGGCCGTCCGATGATGCTGAACCTCAAGGACATGATTCGTCACTTTGTGGACCACCGCCACGAGGTGGTCGTGCGCCGTTCGAAGTACGAGCTGTCGGAAGCCCAAAAGCGCGCCCACGTTCTCGAAGGCCTTTTGATCGCCATCGACAACCTTGATGCCGTGATTAAGTTGATCCGCGCAAGCCAGACAGTGGACATCGCCAAAGAAGGTTTGATGAGCAATTTTGGCTTGAGCGAAATTCAGTCGAAGGCAATTTTGGACCTCCGTCTGCAAAAACTCACAGGCCTCGAGCGCGACAAGCTTAAAGCAGAGTACAATGAGCTCATGGAGCAAATCGCTTACCTGCAGCGAATTCTCAACGAAGTGGACTTGCGAATGCAAATCATTAAGGACGAGTTGACTGATGTTCGCGACAAGTTTGGTGACGAGCGCCGCACGCTCATTGACTTCTCGGGTGGCGACATGCGCATGGAGGATATGATTGCCGACGAAGAGGTGGTGATCACGATTTCGCACATGGGCTATGTGAAGCGCACCGCCCTGAGCGAGTACAAAACCCAGAGCAGGGGAGGCGTAGGCTCGCGTGGAGCCAATACCCGTGATGAAGACTTTATTGAGCACGTGTTTGTGGCCACGAACCACAACTACATGCTGTTCTTCACCGAGCAAGGTCGCTG
>JBDLUG010000016.1:0-15540 GCA_039805405.1 Bacteroidota bacterium | reverse complement strand
CCTTGAGGTCTGGGTATCCGGTCTGCTGGGCGACCACGGCAGAATCCGTGACCAGTCGAACCTGGCCCGAGCTCGTGACTAGGCCGTCGATGGGAAGGGTTCCGACCAAGTCGCTGAGGTCCGAAGTAGCGCTGAATGAGGCGCTGACAAGGAGTTTTCCGCCTGCCTCTCCAAAGCGCTGCAGGGCGGGAGCCATGTGCGCCAACGGCAGCTTGGTCGCGCCGGTTTGTGGGTCCAGCATTACCGACGAAGCGCTGTACACGATTAATGCGTCGTAGCCGCGAAGGGTATGGCGGAATCCGGGGTTCCACGAGCGCGGACGCTCTAATCCGCTGTTGCTCAAGAGGTCAATCACGTTAAAGTCGACGCCCAATGCGGCCAAATCAGCTGCCCAAGCCGCATCGGCGGCTGCGCTGTGGCTCGCCACGACGAGGACGCTGGCCGTAGGCATCTTCACACGGACGCTTGGAGCTGTGTCAGCCACAGACCACGAACCCGCGAGGTCCCGCGCACGGAGTTCGATCAAGTTGGCCACCGAAGTGTCAAGGGCATAGCCCCAGTTGGCGGCGGCAAGTTCTTGGCTGCCGTAGTAGAGCTCGGTCGCCCCCGAGTTCGTGAGAACGAGGCTGACCAGCTTTTGGTTGGGGTCAATCGGTCGCCAGGCCCCTCCGTTGAGGCGCAGTTCGACGTCGGTGATGCTGCTCGTTCCGTCGGGATCGCTTGCGGTCCACTGAAAGGTCAGTGCGTTCCACACGGCGGACTCCGGGAAGCTTCCGTCCAAAAATTCCGCACTAGGCGGGCTGTTTTTAATCGGAACCACCAAGCGTGCGGGCGTCGGATCCACGCCGCCCTCGTTGTCAATGCTTCGCACCTCAACGGCGAGGTCGGCCGTGTCGATTCCGGCGGGAATGGCCAGAACCAAGGTGCTGTCGGTGCGCAGGGTGCGCGTCCAGTCGCCACCCGAAACGCGGAGTTCGTAGGCCGCCACGTAGCCGTCGGCGTCGCTGCCCAGCCACGAGAGTTCAACCACGGAATTCAGTCGGTCAGGACCCGAAAGCGCAATTGTATCAAGCGAAATACGCGTTTCAGGGAGCTGATTGCCCACGGGGGTTCCGGGTTCGCAACCCGCCAAAACGCCCGCTGCACCCAGTGCAAACGCCAAAGCGTGCAGGCTCCCGGCCAGGGGCCAAGAGCTGCACATGTGCTTTAAACGTTTGAGGACACGCATATGAAGTGCTTACAGCTTGCTCACTCGGTAGGTCGTCGCGCCCAAGGCGTGCTCGACGCGAAGCAGGTAGTTGCCTGATGCCAATCCGCTTAAATCAAGCTCGTTGCGGCCTTCTTTGTGGCGGCCGTGCAGTACGACGCGGCCCTGCAGGTCATGTAGGGTGTAGACCGCATCAGAACCTTCGAGTACCAAAATGTTCGCCGTCGGGTTGGGAAAGACCATCACGCTCGGAACTCCGCACACCGGCAATCCCACGGTCGACTGCGGAAGTGCCGTCGAATCAAGGCTCACGTTGATGCCAATAAAGTCGTCGTTGTTGCGCGGCAGCACGCGGAAGTTGCTGAATCCGTAGAACAGGATGCCTTCCACGGCGTCCATGTTCATCGTGTCGTTCACAACAATCGGGTCCACAAACATCTCACCATCAATGGTATCGTAGCGCAAGTCGGTCACCATCTGCACGTACAGCGACCCGTAGGCGGTGTTGGACTGGCGTCCGGCCATCACGAGGGTGCGGTTCCAGTAACCGGCGCCCACGTTTTGAGAAACCGCAAAGTCGCCAAAGCCCAAGTTCGCGTTTGAAACGTAGAGCTTCGCTTGGTTGGGATCCTCGAGGCGCACGTAGCAGCCCTCGTGCTGTTCCCAGCCCCAGTTGGCCTTGCTGGCGCTGTCGCTCGGGTTGAGTACGGTCGGAACCGGCACCTGGCGGTTGCCGGTGCGTGTAACATTTGAAACGTTTAAACGGGTCATACCGAAGTATTCTTCAACGGTTCCGCTCACCAAAACTTCTTCTTCGCGAAAGAACTGGGTGATACCTGAACCGGCACACCAGATTCCGCTCCATGGACCGCCGTTGGCGTCTTGGATGTACAGGTAGCCCAGGTCGTAGGGCTTGGTCGACGCGGTGACAATGCCCTTCACAGTGACGTTTTGGCCCAAGAACGGCGAGTTTCCGTTGCTCGAGAGGCTGTACTGAATGTCGTAAATCTTCATTCCGCCCGCGCGCACCGTGTAGTAGTCAAAGTTGGGCTGAGCCTGGCCCACTGGAGTCGTGGGGTAGTACGACACGTTGCCGTCGTCGTCCTTGGCCTTGAGGTAGTAGCGCACCAGCGTGCCGTCGGGCGCACTTGGGAGCGAAAACTCGTACTCGTCGGTCGATCCGGCTACGAGCGCCATCGTGGCCTTGGTGAATTGCGTGGGCTGGAGCGTGGCGTTGGTCGTGTAGAACACGTGTACGGAATCCACGGTTCCGTCAAAGTCCGTAATCGTACAGATCAAATCGGGGCTTTGGTTGGGCGTCGGAACCATAGGGTCGCGCTCAAACTGGCTGATGTAGGGCGGAGCGTACGCGATCTGGTAGTGCGACGCGTCAAACGGATTCAGTTCGTAGCCGCGGGTTCCGCCGGCCGTAAAGCAGCCGTTGCCGTCGTGGCGCACCATTCCCTTGAGGCTGCTGTAAAAGGTTCCAGGGACCGGAGCAACAAACTGACCCGTCGTCTGCGGCGAAGCTGGATTTACCGTTTGGTAGCTCGAAAGTTTCTGTGCGACGAAGCGGTCTGAAACGTTGATTTTGTTGCCGGCCGCATCCACGACGTTAAAGCTGATTCGGTTACCTCCAAACGGAATCACCTCGGTGACCGTCACGTTTTGAAACTCGACGAAGGCATTTTCCCACTGCTCACCGGTGGTCGGAATGTTGACGCGCTGGGCGTCGTTGAGCGTTCCCACGGTAATCGTTGCAGGGGTCGGAACCGGGCGGGTGCCCAAGATCGTCATCGAGCTGGCGCTCGTCGCCTCGAGTTGGGTTCCGTTGTTGAAGGTGCCCACCTTGCCCACGAATTCAATAAGGTCGCCCGCTACGAGGTACTCGACGTTCGGGAGCGTCACCAACTGGTTTTGTGCGTTCGTGTAGACGCCCATGACCTCCATTCCGCGAAATGCACCAGCCGCGCCCTGCGCCGCGGTGTCCACGATAAAGAAGAAGGGACGGTGTCCGCCTTGAACGGATCCCGACGGAACCTCAGAAAGGTTACCCGGCGTCACGACGATACCGACCGTACGCACGATTTGGCCTTCAAAGCCCGAGGAATCGTTGCACGCCGCGAGCTGCGACGGCGAAACGTACTGCAGCGTCGAGATGGGGTAGTAGGTCTGTGCCGCGGCCGAGAATCCGAGTGCCAGGGCAATCAAGCGTAGAGTCTGTTTCATGATCATTTAATGAGCGTAAAGTGTCCGGAAAAAGTTTCGCCGGTGTCGAGGTTAAGAACGGTATATCGGTACAGCCCGTGGGCTACAATTTGGCGGTCCTTTGACAAAATATCCCAGGCAAATTCGCCTCCGGGCAGCAGCACAGTGTGCTGACTCGGGTCGGCAAAGGTGCGGAACCAGCGCTGGCTCAATTGATCCGAGCCACCCGCGTCGTGCTGCAGCACGTCGAGCAGGTCACCAGCGGGTGAGTGCACCCGAATTTCGGCGCGCGCGGGCAAGTTGGCAAACATCAAACGGCGGCTTTCGTCCTGAAAACTACTGGTGCCCTCCCAGGCGGCCCCGGCATAGTAGGGGTTGGGGTAGACGTAGGGCGGATTGCTGGCCATGCTCGCCTGGGCCGGAGTCCCCGGAAAGGCCCGCACGCTGCTCTGATTGAAGCTTGATTCCAGCGATTCGAGCTGGGTCGCGGGATCACCTTGGTCAAAGGCCGTAACCGCTAGGGCGCGCTGCCATCCGTTGGGCAGGTTCTCGAGGCGCAAACCGTATGTGTAGGTTAGGCTGTCTCCTTGAAATTGAACGGGTTCGGTTAGGCGAATTGCGTCGAGTCCCGTCTCGAAGAACACGCCGTCACCGGACTGGTCCCATTCGCCGTAGAGCCTGAAGTCTTCGGCGTTGCGCTGGGCGTCGTCGACGTCAAAACCGAGTTGGCTGACGTACACGCGGTAGCCTGCAAAATCCTCGCGCTGGCTGATGGGGTCGATGCTGCGCTCGCTGCGGTCCGTCCAGAAAAGGTCTACGTGGCCGTCACCTGGAATCGCCCGGACCTGGGGCGCGTCGGGCGGACTGGGTAGGATGTAGCGCGTGATTTCGCCATTGCCGTCGCGGTCTTCGCCGGGGTCAAGCACGCCATTGAAGTTTTGATCCTCACCGTTGTAGCAGGTCTGGGCCCACTGGGCATTGGCGAGCAGGCGGCTGCGCTGTTCGGGGCTGTTGACGGCGTTGGACTGACCGTCGTCGACCTTTTTGGCAAAGACAAAGGCAAAGGCCACATTGATTTCGTCGCCGGGGGCGAAGTTTTGAAAGGGGCCGACGCTCACGAGGTCTGACCGGTTGCCGGTTGCGTTGAGCTGGGCCTGAATGTTGGCGCCGGTGCCCGCCGCGCAAGCGGCTCCGCTTGGATTCGACCAGCAAGGGTCCTGGTTGAGGCCCTGCGACATCTTGATGTAGCGCTGGTCGTCGGTGGTCGGAAAGAAGTACAGCGACTGCCCAGAGTTGTTAAAGACCCACGCGTTGTAGTGGTCGCCGAGTCCGTCGACCTGCGGGTGGTGAAACCCGAACTTGTCTTCAGCCCCGAGGAACTTTTGGCCGATGTACGAATCGGTCCATCCCGGATCGCCATTGGCGTCAAAGCAGTAGGCCATCTGAAGGCTATCGACGTACCCGTTGCCGCCCTGCTGGTAGAACACGGCTCCGCCCGAGCCCGCCGGAGTGCGGTTGATGTTGCGCACCACACTGTTGGCCCACAGTGCGGCGTAGACGTCGCTGTAGGTTTCGATTCCGACATTTTTGAGCGTAACGCTCACGACCACAAAGAAGTCGCTAAACCGGTAGTTCCAGTTGTAGGTGTTCATCGTCATGGCGATGCCCATCGGCGTGAGGTGGTTGCTGATCGGAATCGTCGTTCCCGGTATCAGAATGTTGGTGTCCACGCACGTGGTGCTGAAGTCCTGGTGCGAAACCGCATTCACGCGGTAGTTGGGGTGGTCTTTGAGTGAAGATGTTTCACTGAGCGCCGAAGCGGGGGTGAACTCAAATCCACCGCGACCTGGAGCATAGCCTTGGGGTGCGTCGTAGGCAGAGCTGCTCACGCGGATTCCGCCGCCTTGGTCGATTCCGCCAACCCAAATTCCGGATTCAAAAAGGTGTTCGGTGCCCGAACCGGCTGGGTATTCGCACGAGGGCATTCCAGTTCCGTCGCGGTAGCCGCGAAAGGCGTTGCCGAAGGTTCCGACGTTGGTGACCGTCAGGCGTGCCTGGCCCGCCGAGGTGCTTCGCTCCTGAAACGACTGCGCCCAACTCGCCCCGAAGGGCACAGTGCATGCTAGGACGATTAATAGGCGCTTCATCGGGGGGAGGCAAATTTAGTCCTTCCGGACGCATCGGTAATCCGCAGCGTGACCCAACCTCGGTACGCGACCTCAGAACGCCAGCGAAGCTCACCCGCCGGCCAGTTGCTTCGAGCGACCGTGCGCCCTACGGCGTCGACGACTTCGACGGTCCAATCTTGGTTGGCGTGAATTCGCTGCAGTATGGTGTGCCCGTCAAGGTCTATCGCGCGCTGGACGTGGTCGCGGAACTCTTCGAGTCCGATTCCGAGACGGTCTACTTCAAAGTCTGCAACCACGGGCAAGTGGTCAGAGAGCTCGTAGAGTGCGGTGAGCACGGTGGCGGGCACAGAATTGTTGGTTCCGCTGGTGATGGCGCTGTTAAAGTGCAGCCCGTCGTTGCCCACGGGGTGCAGGCTGCCGGGCAGGTAGCGCATTCGGGATGCTGAAGTCAGCGGAGTACTGTTGACCAAGATGTGGTCGAGTCGGTCGTCGAGTCCGCCCCCTGAAAAGCAACCGTCGTTGGTTTGGCCGTCGCGTGTGGACTGGGTGTGCCAGGCCGCAAAGGTTCCGTTGTTGTTCCAGTTGCCCAAGACGTTCTCGGGGTCTTTGAAGCGGATTCCTGCGTTGCTGAAGTTCAATAGCTGCTGAAATCCAGCTTCTTGGCTCTTGTTCATGTTGAGGTCGCCCGCCAAAAGGTAGACGTCGTCTCGCGGATTGGATGCCAAGTGGTTCATCAGGGCTTCGCATGCTTTTTGTCGCTCCGTAAGGTCACCGGGGGTATTTCCCGCTTTGAAGTGTGCGGCAAAGACCGTAAAAAACAGGGTGTCGGGATTCCAGGCCAGGAGGGAATCCTTGTAGTAGAAGCGAATGACGTCGATTCCGCGGACCAACGTATTGTTTTGTAGGTCGTTGCTAATTATTGACTGAGACTTTAGACCAAGTTTGGTCTGGTCGTAGTAGACGGCGTTGATGAGGGAGCTGCCGTTGGTGTACAGGTCTGTCGCGGCCCACCGCGAGGTTCCGTTGGCGTTCAAGCTAAAGTTGAGGATGCGCCCGTGGGCCGTGGCGTTGCTGCCGTCGACCTCGTTGCACACCAAAATATCGGGCTGGGTGTGTGCGACCACGGTGCTCAGCCAGCCTTCTTTGGCCCCCGGGGGGTTGTTTGAAGAAGTACAAAAGGAGGTAAATGCCCTAAAGTAGGTTAGGTTGTAGGTCATTACCCTGAGGTTCACGGGATTTTGACCCGTTAAACCACTGGAAATCAACAACAAAAATAAAGCTGACCAAAACCTTTGCATTGCCCCAAAGTTAGGCTCCAATGGGCGCACACGGCATGTTGTTAAATAGTTAATTTGGTGGTAAATGTTTGTTAAGCGGGTAAAGTGCTTTGCCGCTTCACGTACTTTTGACGCATTACAAAACGGGTATGGCCAAGAAACCGACTATTCTTCTCGTCGACGACGACCCGGACATTCGGGAATTCGTGACGTTCAACCTCGCCAAAGAGGGCTATAATGTGGTCACGGCCAAAGACGGAGCTGAGGGCGTAGAAGCCGTGAAAAAGCACCGCCCGGATCTTGTCTTGCTTGACGTCATGATGCCCGGTATGGACGGAATCGAAGCCTGTGAGGCCATTCGCACCAATCCCGACATTGCGTCTACCCTGATTGCTTTTTTGAGTGCGCGCGGCGAAGACTACAGCCAAGTAGCTGGTTTTGATGCAGGTGCAGACGACTACATCACCAAGCCCATTCGCCCGAAGGTGCTGGTGAGCCGTGTGAAGGCACTGCTTCGCCGAAACGTCAAAGAATCGGAACCCGTAGGCAACATCGAGCGTGGAGATTTACTCATCAACCTCGAGAAGTACCAAGTGTTCCGCGACGGAGAAGTGGTGGATATGCCGCGTAAAGAGTTTGAATTGCTTCACCTGCTTGCCAGCAAGCCCGGTAAAGTGTTTTCACGCGACTCAATAATGGACCGCGTTTGGGGTTCTGAAGTCGTAGTCGGAGGACGCACTATTGACGTTCACATCCGCAAAATCCGCGAAAAAATCGGGGACGACCGAATCAAGACGATTAAAGGCGTCGGCTACAAATTCGAGGAGTAACTTCGGGGCGTGCTCGACCGTCCAGAACGCATCGCTTTTTTTATTGCGGTCCTCTTAGGGCCCGTTGTGTGGTTTGTCATGTTTGCCATGTTCGAACTGGTCACGACTGATGACGGGGCGCTGCCGTTGCCGCTTCGTGAGGTTCCGTACCTCGAAATCACGTTGTTGAGTATGTTCATTGCGAGCTCAACCGCGTTTTTGACAGAGTACTTGATTCGTCGCTTTCTGTACTCGCGTTTGCTGAAGATTTACAAGGTGATTTCGAACCCGGACCGCTACCAGTCCTCGCTATTGGCCGATGCTGAAGAGGTCGGCAAGGTCGAAATGGAGGTGGCCTCGTGGGCACAAAAGAAGTCAAACGAGCTCAACAGCCTTCAGCTTCGCGACGACGTGCGGCGAGAGTTTATCGCCAACCTCTCGCACGAGCTGCGTACCCCAATTTTTAACATTCAAGGCTATGTGCTGACGCTTCTTGACGGAGTTAAGGACCAAAAAGTGCGCAAGGAATACCTTAAAAAGGCATCGCGCAACGTGGAACGCATGATACGCCTCGTTCAAGATATGGACGTGCTGGCGCGGCTGGAATCCAACCAGTTAGTGCTGCAAAAGGAGGCCTACAGCCTCACGGAGCAGATCGAGGACGCACTCGAACAGATGTCGGACCGCATTGCGCAGCAAGGGCTCACCGTGGTTCGCGATTTTGATTCGGAATCCGACTGTGCCGTCTTTGCCGACCCCGAGCGCATGGATCAGGTTGTGCTCAACCTCATCTCGAACGCCATCAAGTACTCGCGCGACGAACCGGGTGGTTTTGTGCGGGTTGCGATCGAAGATTCCGGCGAAAAAACCTACAACGTCATTGTGGAAGACAACGGCCTCGGAATTGCAAAAGATGACCTCGGCCGCGTGTTTGAACGGTTCTACCGAGGGGACCGAAGCCGCACGCGCACCAAAAAAATTGGCGGAACCGGACTTGGCCTAGCCATCGTAAAGCACATTGTCGAAGCCCACGGACACGCGGTCAAAGTCACGTCGACCCAAGGGGTGGGGACCGCCTTTTCGTTTACGATTTCAAAGGCGCAGCCATTGGCCGTTAGCTAATAGCTTTGTGGCATGACCACCCTTGATTCTGAATTACTCGACCGCCTGGAGGCACTGCGCACCAAGTACGCTGCTTCGGGCCAGTCGCTGATTGACTTTCTCGACGGACTCCTCGAGGCCGACTACATTACCTACTGGGACTACATTCGGCTCGACAGCCTGCTCAGCCTGCAGCAGCCGCGGACGCCGCACCACGACGAGCCGATTTTTATCATGTACCACCAAATCACGGAGTTGTACTTCAAGCTGGTGCTGCACGAACTCGATGCCGCGGTGGCAGCTCCGATGCCCGGGACCCCCGACTGGACGCAGGCCCACACCGAAGCGCTTACAGAGCACGTCCGCCGCTGCACCCGCTACTTTGGGGCTCTCGAGAATTCATTTGCGGTAATGACCGACGGCATGAACCGCGAGCAGTTCCTGCGCTTTCGCATGGCGCTCATCCCGGCAAGCGGCTTTCAGTCCGGTCAGTACCGCATGATCGAAATGGCTTTGGCGCGCTTGAACGAGCTCGTTCACCTGGACGTACGGGCGGACTACGCAGACGTTCACGACCCACTCACGCTCCTTGACAAAATCTACTGGCGGGGTGGCGCGACCATCGCGGCTACGGGCGAAAAAACCCTAACGCTGAAGCAGTTCGAGTCAAAGTACGCCAAGGAGTTTGCAGAGCGCGCCGTGGCCCTCAGTGGCCGCAGCGTTTCAGACCGAGCCCGCATTTTAATGGATCAGGGCGGCATGACCGACGCGCTTCGGGACGCGCTCCGGGAGCTCGACGCCCAAGTCAATGTTCGCTGGCCGCTGCAGCACCTCAAGACGGCCGGGCGCTACCTGGCCAAGCAACCGAGCGATACGAGGGCAACGGGCGGAACTAACTGGCCGAAGTACCTACCCCCGAAGTTCCAGCTCCGCATCGCGTTTCCGTTTTTGTGGACCGACGCCGAGCGCGAAGCCTGGGGCACGAGTAACTAGTTGCTTGCCGCTAGTCGCTGCGGAGCGAAGCTTAAAATTTCGTGGATCAAATCCTCGCTGTAGTCGGGCCATTGCGCGGGCTGTGGCGGCGGACTCGCGAGCCACTTGTCGAGCTTGAGTTTGGTCAAGCTCGGAGCATGCCAAGCTCCTGCCTTGCGCAGTGCAGCAGCATTGCACTCCTGTTCGTACTGCCCTTTAATGGGGATCACGGCGAGGCGCTTGCCGTGAAATAAGGCTTCGGTGGGCAACTCAAAACCGGCGCTGCAGAGCACCGAATCCGATGCGGCAAATGCCGTTAAAAACGCTTCTGTGGTCACGGCTTCGGCGCGGAACGCTCCGCGTACAACCGGTTCCGGCAACTGGGGCACAAAAGCGGTGACGGGCACCGGGCAGTCTGCGAGGGCAGCGGCCAAGGCGTCTGCGCTGTAGGCTGGGAGGTAGACCAGCAACCGCGGCCCCGGGGTTGATTTAAGCGTGCGAACCTCACTGCGAATCAAAGGCGGATGCACGCCAGGAGCCACCGCCTGAACGTGAAACCCAATGGCCTGCCGCGAAGGCGCATAATTTTTTAAAATCCACTCGCCGAGTGCGTTGCGCTGCTTGGGTCGGGGAGACAGTGGGTGCCGCACCCCTGCTTGGTGGCTGAGCTCGAGAAGGGTTCCGCCCCGCAGCCAAACCGCCCATGCGCTGACCGGCTCAAAGTCGTTGACAATCAAGTCGTAACCGTGTATGGGTGCCTGAAGCACGTCCCGAACAAAGCGCAGCCATCGGTTCTCAAATAGCGTTCGGGTGATGCTCAGGCCGCCGTGTGCGTTGTACTTGAGCGAGATTCCGCTCCAGGACCGCTGCACCCCGCCAGGCAGGTTTAGCTGGCTCTCGGTCCCCGAAATCCAGACGTCTACCTCGGCGTGCTTCGCGAGCAGCGGAATCAGGTGCCGAGCCCGAGCCACATGCCCGTTGCCCGTGCCCTGGACGGCGTAGAGTATGTTCATTCGTCGGAATCGGCTTCGTTCAAGAGCATAGAGAGCAAATGCCGCGCCGAAGCATCTACTTTTTCATCTTCTTCTTCGACTTCGCGCACGTCGGGGTGTTGGTACAGCGACCACGCGGATCCGTCCCACTCGAGTGCAGTGAGGTTTTCGATCCAATCGCCTGAATTCAAGTACTCAATTTCGCGGTCTCCCAAGTGAATGGTGCGCATTTGGGGTTGGTGAATGTGGCCGCAAATCACGCGTCCGTAGCCTTTGCGCACGGCCATTTCGGCGGCAGCAACCTCAAAATCGCCGACGTACTTCACGGCTTTCTTCACGGAATCTTTGATCGTCTTGCTCAGCGAGTACTTCTCGCGACCCATGCGCTCAAGCAGCACGTTGAGCCAGCGGTTCAACCAAATCAGGAGGTCGTACGACCACCCCCCGAGTTTGGCCAGCCACCGGGCATTCTGGATGCTGGCGTCAAAAATGTCTCCGTGAAAGATCCAGGTCTTGACTCCGCCAAACGTAAATACCATTTTGTTGCGCACGTGGATGTGCCCGAGGTCGGCGTCGGCAAAGCGGCGAAGCATTTCGTCGTGGTTGCCGGTGATGTAGTAGATCTCTGTACCCTTTTGCGCCATGGTAATTAAGCGCTTAACCACTTTAAAATGACTTTTGGGGAAGTAGGACTTCTTAAAGTTCCACATATCAATGATGTCGCCATTGAGAATGAGGACGTCGGGCTGAATCGATTTGAGGTAGGCGAGGAGCTCGCGGGCGTGGCATCCGAAGGTTCCGAGGTGAAGGTCGCTTAATACGACCGCGGGTAGGTGGCGGCGTGAACTCATTGAAATGCAAATACCTGACTTCTGTGTAACCCCTGCGTTACCGCATTTTTAGGCAATTTGTACTTATCAACAGGGTTATCCGCCGGCTCTTGGCCGTATTTTAGGGCCCTCAATGACAAAAAAGCATCCCAAAAAGCGCGTCCTCCCTATCTGGTTGGCTGTCAGCATCGGACTAGGACTGGTCTTGAGCCTGTGGCTGCTCGCTAAAGTGCTTCCCGCTGCAGGTGATCCTGCGTCGGCGGCGGGCGAGGAGGTTGATCCGGGATTCTTATTCGGATATTCACTCAAGGAATACAGTGCCCAGCGCTTTGAAGTAGGCGAGGGCGAAACCTTTGGTGGCTTAATGAATTCATGGGGCGTGGCTGCGGGCACGGTGGATGAACTCCTAAAGTTGGGTACTGATGACTTTAACCCGCGCAAGTGGAGGGCTGGTGATGCGTACTGGTTGCTTCGAAGCAAAGACAGCACCCAGCAAGTAACGTACTTCGTCTACGAGCCGTCTGTCGCAGAATACATCGTTTTTGGTCTTCGGGACAGCTTGTTTGTTCGCAAAATAGAGCGCCCAAAGGTGACCATTGAGCGGGCTGTTGGGGGTGAGATTGAGGGATCCCTTTATGCAACACTTGAACGTCAAGGGGTGTCGCCTGCGGTAGCCGTCAAGCTCTCTGAAGTCTACGCGTGGACCATTGACTTCTTCAGAATCCAAGCGGGCGACCGGTTTGAGGTTATTTATGAGGAGTCGTACGTCGACGATACCGTCTTTGTTGGTACGGGCAAAATTCTCGCCGCACGCTTTGTGCACAACGGCAAGTCGTTCTATGCGTTTAAGTTCCAAAATCAGGACGGAAGCGTTCAGGGATACTACGACCACGAAGGCGAGGGTATGAAGCGTATGTTCCTCAAAGCGCCCCTCGAATTCGCCCGCATCACGTCCCGCTACACTATGAATCGCTTTCACCCGGTTCAGAAGCGCTGGAAGGCCCACCTCGGTACCGACTACGCGGCTCCTACGGGCACGCCGATCTTGGCGACGGGCAGCGGAACAGTCATTGCTGCCGGCTACACCTCGGCCAACGGTAACTATGTCAAGATCAAGCACAACGGCACCTACACGACCCAGTACCTTCACATGAGTAGAATCGGGAAGGGAATTCGCAACGGATCGCGCGTAGAGCAGGGTCAAGTTATTGGTTACGTGGGCTCTACGGGGCTGGCGACCGGTCCGCACGTGTGCTACCGATTCTGGAAGAACGGCAAGCAAGTGGACCCGCTGCGTGAGCCCATTCAACGGGCAGATCCCCTTCCCCGCTCGCTATGGGCTGACTTTGAATCAGAGATGAAGCCGCGCAAGGCCGTTCTCGATTCGCTCGCCAACGGTTGATCGCCAAGGCGCTCTTTGCGCCTCATTGGGTTAATGCTCCCAAGGGTCTCCCTAATTAATCGTACATTGTCCTGAAAATCAATAGTGTGTCTCGGGTAATGTCGTTGGTCTCACGGCCGTTTACGTCGGATTTTCGCGCCAAGCTTGGCCGGATTACCCTGTATGCGGCCATTTTAAGTTTTTTGGTTCACTTGGGATTGTATTCGGTGAAGTCGTGGTTCCCCGACCTTATCGTGGGGCCGCTCTTTGCACATCCGATTAATGCGATCTACACGCCGTTCTCGGTGCTCTTGGTTTTTGAAACCTACCTGCTCGTCTACTATTTGCGCCGTTCGACGACCATTTACGTCGCCAAGCAGTACGAAATCATCGTTCTGATCCTCATTCGGGGCGTTTTTAAAGATTTAACCCACCTTGAATTGGGTCGAAATTTTCACTGGAACTCCGGGAATATGGAGCTCATTTGGGACTTGCTTTGCGTGATCGTGATCTACGTGTGCGTGCTCCTGTTCTACAGAATCTCGGGCTACGTCACCGATCAGGAGTTCCCGAACCAGCCTGAGGCGCTCAACGTGCGGCGCTTTGTGTACTCTAAGAACATTCTTTCATTCGTACTCTTTGGGGTCCTGGCCGGACTCGCAACCACGACGTTGTGGACGTGGCTACAAACTGGATCCGCGCTCGAGAATCCAGTGACTGATTTGAATTCCGTCTTTTTTGATCAGTTCTATACGGTGCTGATTATCAGCGATGTGTTCATTCTTCTCCTCTCGCTGCTGTACAGCGACGACTTTCCGACCATCATTCGCAATTCGAGCTTCGTCATCTCGACGATTTTGCTCAAACTCAGCTTTACCGCAGAATCCGGTGTCTCGCAGCTCCTCATCGTTGGCGGCGTCAGCTTCGGACTCGTGATGCTTTGGGTTACCAATGCATACTACCGTCTCGGAACCAAGCCCTAACGTGTGGCTTAGCCCACCACGTTCACAATACGTCCCGGAACCACAATGACCTTTTTGGGACTGCGTCCTTCGAGGAAGTGCGCCGTTTTTTCGTGCGCCATCACTGCAGTTTCGACCTCGGCCGCCGATGCGGACGCCGGCATTTCGAGCTGAAAGCGCGTTTTTCCGTTGAACTGCACGGGGTAGTTAATGCTGTCCTTGACCAGGTACTCAGGGTTGAGTGCCGGGTAGGGTGCGAGCACTACGCTGCCGTCTCCACCGAGTTCCGCCCAAAGCGCCTCAGCCGTGTGGGGTGCAAAAGGTTCGAGCAGCACGGCGAAGCTGCGCAATGTGCTTTGTGCGAGTTGCGGAATTCCGCTCCATGCATTGACCGCAATCATCATCGCGCTCACCGAGGTGTTGAACGACAATGTTTCGACGTCGCGCTGCATCTTGTCGATCAGCTGGTGGAGGGTGCGCAGCTCTTCAGGAGTCGCCTCGCCACCGTGAATCTTGTCCATCAATCGAACGGATTTTTTCAAAAATCCGACGACACCCGACATGCCTTGGGTGTCCCAGGGCTTGCTCTGCTCGATGGGGCCCAAAAACATTTCAAACAGGCGTACGGCGTCGGCTCCGTACTGGTCGGCCAGTGCGTCGGGGTTGACGACGTTGTACTTTGACTTGGACATCTTCTCGACTTCGCGCTCGACCTTGATCGGGCCCTCGGCCGGAATAAATTCAGTTCCAGCCCAGCTGGGCATCCACGCCCGGAGCGCGTCGCGGTCCACTTCGTTGCGGTCGTTGACCAAGCTCACGTCGACGTGCAGCTTTTGGGTCGCGTACTGACCGGCCAGCTCTGCGCTGACCACGGTTTGCGTACCCTCGATGCGGTGCACAAATGCGCTGATTCCTTGAATCATGCCTTGGTTCACTAAGCGCTTAAACGGCTCATTGAATCCAATGTGCCCCAGGTCGTGCAGGGCGTGCGTCCAAAAGCGGCTGTACAGCAGGTGGCCGGTGGCGTGCTCGCTTCCGCCCACATACAGGTCCACTTGACCCCAGTAGTCGGCGGCGTCGCGCTTCACGGGCTCGAAACTGTTCTTGGGATCCATGTAGCGCAGGAAGTACCAGGAACTGCCGGCCCACCCAGGCATCGTCGTGGTCTCCAACGGAAGGCCTTCGGCCGAAACCCAGCGCTCCGCGCGCGCAAGCGGCGGTTCACCGTCTTCGGTAGGCAAGTACTTGTCTACGGCAGGCAGCTTCAGCGGCAGTTCGTCCACCGAAAGCGCTTCGGGAACCCCATCGCGGTACGCAATAGGAATGGGTTCACCCCAGTAGCGCTGGCGGCCAAACACGGCGTCGCGCAGTCGGTACTGCACCGTCCGCTCGCCCAATCCGCGCTGTTCCAGCTCGGCGATGGCGCGATCGATCGCCTCCACCGTCGACAGTCCGTCCAAAAACCCTGAAGCCATGGCGCGGCCTGACTTGGCCTCGTAGGCCTCGGCCTGCACGTCCACGGGCTCGCTCGACGCCACCACCTGTACAATGGGCAGGCCCATGGCCTTCGCCAGCGCATGATCTCGGCTGTCGTGGCCCGGAACCGCCATTACCGCACCCGTTCCGTAGCCCATCAGCACATAGTCGCTGGTCCACACCGGAATCGGAGCCC
>JBDLUG010000015.1:0-16438 GCA_039805405.1 Bacteroidota bacterium | reverse complement strand
TTTACGCCGACGTATACTTTAGTGTTCCCGAGACCGAGGCCTTCTGGACCGTGGCGCAAAGCGCCCGCGGATGGGAATTGACTTCGGCACAGTCCGAATCTGCGCAGTGGACCCTCACGGCCCTCGACGGACGTACGGTGGCGCAGGGCCGCGCCGAAGGCGGACGGCTAACGTTGGACTACCCGGCGAGTTCGGGAATCTATGTGCTTGAGACCGTCACCGGTCAAGGCCAGCGGTCGAGCCAAAAGCTGCTGCGGCCCTAGTCGGCCGCCCGCCGTTGGCTAGAAGTTCGGCTTGAGAATGTAGCGGCTGTAGAAGTCGTCGATGGCCAAAATGGCTTCTTCAGCAGTGTCTACGAGCTTGAACAGCTTGGTGTCGTCGGGGCTGATGAGGCCGTTGCCTTTGAGGGTGGTTTCGATCCAGTCGACGAGTCCGCCCCAGTAGTCGCGGCCCACGAGAACGACGGGGAATCGGCCAATCTTCTTGGTCTGGATTAGCGTGATGGCTTCAAAGACCTCGTCAAGGGTTCCGAATCCGCCGGGCATGACGACAAACCCTTGCGAGTACTTGACAAACATGACCTTGCGCACAAAGAAGTAGTCAAAGTCGACGCTCTTGTCGAGGTCGATGAAGTCGTTGGGCTTCTGCTCGTGCGGCAGTTCAATGTTGAGGCCCACTGAGGGCGCGCCGACGGCTTTGGCGCCGCGGTTGGCGGCTTCCATGATGCCCGGACCGCCGCCACTGATGATTCCGTAGCCCTTGGCGCCGAGGCCTTCGGCAATGTCTTGGGCCGTTTGGTACCACACGTGGTCTTCGGGCAGTCGGGCGGAACCAAAGATGCTCACGCAGGGCCCGATTCGCGACAGGCGCTCGTAGCCCTGCACAAATTCGCCCATGATTTTAAAAATGGCCCAGGAATCGTTGGTGCGAACCTCGTTCCAGGACTTGTGCTTAAAGGCCGTCTTGATCGGCCGAGATCCGTTGGTCGCCATGCTTACCTTTTTAAACGATTAATGTATTCTGCAAGGTAGCGGCCAGTGATGCTTTCAGGGCTGGCTGCGACTTGGGTTGGGGTTCCGGTGGCAACGATGCGGCCGCCGCCGGATCCGCCGTCGGGACCGAGGTCAACGATGTGGTCTGCTTGGTGAATGACGTCGAGGTTGTGCTCGATCACCAGCACCGTGTTGCCCTGGTCGACCAGGCGGTGAAGTCCGTCCATGAGCACCTTGACGTCGTCAAAGTGCAGGCCCGTAGTGGGTTCGTCAAGCAGGTACAGCGTTTGGCCTGTAGAACGCTTGCTGAGCTCGGTGGCCAGCTTGATGCGCTGGGCTTCGCCACCGCTCAGGGTCGTCGCGGACTGGCCCAAGGTGATGTATCCGAGGCCAATGCTGTTTAAGGTGAGCAGGACGCGGTAGATGCGCGGAACCGCCTCAAAAAACTTCATCGCCTCTTCAATGCTCATGTTGAGTACATCGCTGATGCTGTGGCCCTTGTAGCGCACCTCGAGGGTTTCGCGGTTGAACCGACGGCCTTGGCAGGTTTCGCAGGGAACGTGCACGTCGGGCAAGAAGTTCATCTCGATGACGCGCATTCCGCCGCCTTCGCAGGTTTCGCAGCGGCCGCCTTTGACATTGAACGAGAAGCGCCCGGGAGCGTATCCGCGAATTTTTGCCTCTGGAAGTTCGCTGAACAGCTTGCGGATCTCGTTAAACACGCCGGTATAGGTGCTCGGATTCGACCGCGGATTGCGCCCGATCGGACTCTGGTCAACCGCGATGATTTTGTCGAGGTGTTCGAGGCCCTCAAGCTTCTCAAATGGCTCGGGTTTGTCAAGCAACCCCTGGA
Source organism: Bacteroidota bacterium (assembly GCA_039805405.1). GTDB lineage: Bacteria > Bacteroidota > Bacteroidia > Flavobacteriales > Schleiferiaceae > TMED14. The sequence goes on along the minus strand of JBDLUG010000015.1, from coordinate 14,593 downwards.
GCGGACCCGCAATGGCGGGATGCAGGGTTTTGTTGATGAGCGTGGATTTGCCGGAGCCAGACACGCCGGTGACCACCACGAGTTTGCCGAGCGGAAGCTCTAAGTCCACACCCTGAAGGTTGCGGCCGGTAGCGCCGAGGAGGCGCATCAACTTGCCGTTGCCGGTGCGCGGATCGCGCGGCTCTGAAACCATCAGGTCACCGCGCAGGTACTGGGCCGTAAGGCTGTCAGAGGCAATGAGTTCGGCGTAGCTTCCCTCGGCAACGACCCGTCCGCCGTGGATTCCGGCACGCGGCCCCATGTCGACGATGTGGTCGGCATGGCGCATCAGTTCTTCGTCGTGCTCCACGACGACCACGCTGTTGCCGAGGTCGCGCAGGCGCTCGAGGCTGCGAATCAGCCGGTCGTTGTCGCGTGGGTGCAGTCCAATCGACGGCTCGTCGAGGATGTAGAGCACATTCACGAGCTGCGATCCAATTTGAGTCGCCAGGCGGATTCGCTGGGCTTCGCCACCGCTCAGGGTGCGTGCGGATCGGCTTAGCGAGAGGTAGCTGAGCCCCACGTCGTTGAGAAAGCCCACTCGCGTGCTGAGTTCCTTGAGGATTTCGCCGCCAATTCGCTGCTGGGCAGGGGGGAGGCTTTGGTGTACGCCCTCGAGCCACTGCGCGAGTTCGTACAGGGGCATGCCTGCGACATCGGCAATCGAGCGACCAGAAATGCGAAACATCAGCGATTCTGGCTTGAGGCGGCCACCTTCGCAGTGGCTGCAGATTCCGTCGTCAAGGTATTCGTCAGCCCAGCGCTGCACGCTTTTGCTGCCTTCGCGGCCTTGCGCCTCGATGAATGGTTTGAGACCCTCGTACTTGATGCTGATTTTGCGCGAGATTCCCGCTGCCTTTTGGGTGTGGGTAAAGTCTTCGTTGCAGCCGTGCATGATGGCGTTGCGTCCCTCTTCGGGAATGTCCTTCCACGGCGTATCAAGCGTGTAGCCGTAGCGCCACCCGATGTGCTCGAGCTGCTGAAAAATCCACGATGCTTTATAGGTTCCCAGTGGAGCTAATGCTCCGTCCCTCAGGCTAATCCGTGGGTTGAGTACGACCTTGTTGAGTGAAAGCTCGCGCACGCTTCCGAGCCCGTCGCAGTGCGGGCAGGCGCCCTTGGGTGAGTTGAAGCTAAAGCTGTTGGGCTCGGGTTCGGGGTACGACAGGCCTGTGGTGGGGCACATCAAGTTGCGGCTGAAGTGCTTTTGGTCTTGGGTGTCCCAATTGACTACGGTAATGCTTCCGTGGCCGAGGCGCATCGCGGTGGCGATGCTGCGCTTCAGGCGTTCGGAATCGTCGACCCCCGGGCTGAGTCGGTCGACGACTACATCGATGTCGTGCGTTTTGTATCGGTCGAGCTTAAGGCCGCGGTCGATGTTGGTCCACTCGCGGTCGACTCGGGCTTTGAGGTAGCCCTGCTTTGCGAGGCCTTCAAAGAGTTCACGGTAGTGCCCTTTGCGCGCCCTGACCACCGGAGCCAAAATTGCAATGCGCTGTGCATCAAAGTCGTGAATGACGCGTTCGAGAATGGCATCGTCGGTGTAGCTTACCATTTCTTCGCCAGTCGCTAGCGAGTAGGCGGTCGCCGTGCGGGCGTAGAGCAGGCGCAAGAAGTCGTAGACTTCGGTAACGGTTCCGACGGTGGAACGAGGGTTGCGGTTGGTCGTCTTTTGTTCGATGGCCACAACAGGCGAGAGGCCTTCGATGCGGTCCACGTCGGGACGCTCCATGGTGCCCAAAAACTGTCGGGCATAGCTGCTGAAGGTTTCCATGTAGCGGCGTTGACCTTCGGCAAACAGCGTGTCAAAGGCGAGCGACGACTTGCCACTTCCGCTGAGACCGGTCACGACCACGAGTTTTCGGCGCGGAAGTTCCACGTCGATGTTTTTGAGGTTGTGGGCCCGTGCCCCCAGGATTCGAAGCTTCATAGTCTTTGGTTAACGCTTCAGCGGAAGCTCCAGTTCAACCGACGTGGAATCGGGGTTGTCAAAAAACGATTCGCGGAGCCATGGGTTCCAGCGTTTGAGTTCGCGGTAGCTCAGACCTTCTCGCTGCGCCCAACGCCCCCAGTGGGTCACGCTGCTGTCGATTGATACGCGCCGGCCGGATTCTTCGCGCCAAAGTTCTTCAGCGCGAACCTGGTACCCGTAGTGCTCGGGATGCTCGAGCAGCAACTTGAGCGCGGCAATGCGAAAGGCGTAGCGGCCAGTTTCTTCGTTCCAGGTCATGCGAAAGTAGCTGCGCTCACCCTGGCGTTCCATTTGGCGAAGTACACCTGACAGGCCCATGTTGTAGGCGGCGGCAGCCAAAAACCACGATCCCGTTTTGGCGTGCGCATTTTTGAGGTAGCGCGCTGCGGCCCGGGTGGCCTTCTCGGCATGGTAGCGTTCGTCGATTTGGGCATCGACGCGGAGCCCGTGTTCACGGGCGGTCGCCGGCATAAACTGCCAGAATCCCGCCGCACCCGACGGTGAAAAGGCCGTCGGTTGAAATCCGCTTTCGGCGGCAAGGAGGTAAATGAACTCTTCGGGAACGCCTTCTTCGCGCAGCCATCCGCGCACGCGGGACTCCCAGCGCGGGCGGCGCTGCAGCATGAGCAGGGTGTTGGAATGCCAGTAGGTATTGGCGTGCAGTTCGCGGCTCAGTGCCTCGGCAATGTCGGCGTCGCTCAAGGGCAGAGGCTCCCCGAAGACCTCAAGTTTTTGGGGTAGGGGCACCGCGACGGTTTCGTTGGTCGTAGCGACACGGCCCAGGGCTTCGAGCACGGAATCGCTGCGGCTGCCGAGCACAAAGCCCACAACCACGAGCCCAACTGCAAATGCCCATTTCTGGTGAAGCCGTGCTACCACGTGAACGGGCTTTGAAACGAGTGAAGCGATTGACCAATCTGGTCTTTGGCGCTGACGGTAAAGGGCTCGGTCGAATTCCAGATTCCGCCCCAGTTTATGCCCAAGTCGGCGTCGGCGTAGCTGATGCAGCCCTCGGCCTCAGGGGCATAGTAGTCGGTGCAGAGGTACTGAAAGACGGTGTCGTCCTCGAGCGTCAAGAATCCGTGTGCAAACCCGGGCGGAATGTAGAGGCGATGCTTTGACACCGTGTCGAGCACCAGACCAAAGTGCTGGCCGTAGGATGGCGATCCGACGCGAATGTCGACCGCCACATCGTAGACGGACCCGCGCACCACCGAGACCAGTTTGCCCTGAGCACGGGGCGGAACCTGAAAATGCAGCCCGCGCAGCACGCCGCGCTTGCTCATGCTCTCGTTGTGCTGCACGAATTCGGGCACCCCGGCGGGTAGCGCATCGCGGCGCAGCGACTCAAAAAAGTAGCCACGGTCGTCGCCGAACACGCGGGGTTGCATGAGGATGAGGCCGGGGATCGGGGTTTCGAGCAGCGTCATGGTTGGCTAAATGCGTCAGAGGTGAGTTGAATGAGGTCGGCGTAGGCGTGGGGGTTGCCTGCTGTAATACTTCCGCAGCGAACGAGGTCGTAGTCGTCCAATTCTGTGCCGAAAAAGTCAGTGGCCCGCCCGCCCGACTCGCGCACCAAAAGGATTCCGGCGGCGACATCCCAAGGGGCGAGTCCGTGCTCAAAAAAGCCTTGAAAGCGCCCGTCGGCGACCCAGGCGAGGTCGGTGGCGGCTGAACCGAAGCGGCGCACTCCGCGCGAGCTGCGGAAGCAGGCCTGCAGGGCCTCGAGGTACTGCGGCATCTGCGAAAATTCGTGGTACGGGAAGCCCGTGGCGACCAGTCCGTCGCGAAGCGGAGCCCCTTGGCGCACGTCCATCAGGCGTCCGTCGCACCAGGCGCCGTGCCCTTTGGCGGCCGTAAACATGCGCGCTTGGCCCAGCTCGTACACTGCGGCCCATACGAGGTCGCGGTCGTGCATGAGCGCTACCGACACGGCATAGGGCGGTAGGTCGTGAATGAAGTTGGTGGTGCCGTCGAGCGGATCGATGATCCAGTTGGCACCCCCGTCCACCCACGATTCGCCGCCCTCTTCGCCGAGCACGCCACTGCCGGGAAGCAGCGCAGTCAGGCGCTCGACGAGCATCTGTTCGGCCTGCTGGTCGACGTAGCTCACGAGGGAGTTGAGCGCCTTGGCCTCCACGTGGTTGGCGTTGAATTCGCGGCGTTCGCTGCGGATCCAGTCTCCGACGGCGCGCACGGATTCGGTAAAGGCCGAGGTGTTCATACGGCCGAAGTTTGGGCGGGGTCCACGGCCGGCTGGGTAGCCACGGTGTCGCGCGGGGTGAGTTCGGTGAGCTCGACCCACGCACGCGTTCCGGCCAACGAAGCGTCGTATTCGGCCTCAACCCGAACGTAGTTGTCGGTGTAGCCCAGCATGCGGCCGTCGCGCTCGGAATGCTCCCACACCACGCGGCGCACCGTGCCAAGGTGGCGCTGGTAAAATTCCCGCTGCTTGATGGCGCTCAGCAGGCGCAAGCGGCGGTTGCGGGCCTTGCGCTCGGTGTGCTGCACGACGCCTTCGAGGTCGATGGCCTCGGTTCCTGGCCGTTCTGAATAGGTAAACACGTGCAGGTAGGCGATGGGAAGCTCCTCTAAAAATCGGTAGGTGTCGAGAAAGTGGTCCTCGGTTTCGCCAGGGAATCCCACAATCACGTCCACACCAATCGCGGCGTCGGGCATGCGGTCGATGATGCGGGCCACGCGCTCTGCATAGAGTTCACGGCGGTAGCGTCGCTTCATCCAGCCCAGCACCTCGTTGCTGCCGCTCTGCAGCGGAATGTGAAAGTGCGGAACCCACCGCGCGCTCTGCGCCGTAAAGTCAATGATTTCGTCGCGCAGCAGGTTGGGTTCGATGCTCGAAATCCGCAGCCGGTCCAAGCCGTCAACCTGGTCAAGCGCCTGAACCAAGTCCAAAAAGGTGTGGTCGTGGCGCTTACTGCCGTGCTCGCCCTTGCCGTAGTCGCCCACGTTGACGCCGGTGAGCACTACTTCGAGCACGCCCTGTGCGGCCAGTTCGCGCGCCTGGGTCACCACTTGGTCGAGTGGGGCGGAACGGCTCACGCCGCGGGCCATCGGTATGGTACAGTAGGTGCACACGTAGTCGCATCCGTCCTGAACCTTTAAAAAGGCCCGGGTGCGGTCGCCCATGCTGTAGGCCGCGTGGTACTGGTCGACGTCGTGAATCTCGCAGGCGTGGACCTCGGCCTCGGGCCGCTTGCGCAGGTCGCTCAAAAACTGCCGTAAAAAGGGCTTTTCTTTGGCTCCCAGCACGAGGTCAACCCCCTCCATGGCGGCAATTTCACTGGGCCGAAGCTGTGCGTAGCATCCGGTAATCACCACAAAGCACTCGGGGTTGGCGCGGAGCGCTTGGCGCACGAGTCCGCGGGTCTCTTTGTCGGCCTCTTGGGTCACCGAACAGGTGTTGATGACGGCTACGTCAGACGCATCCCCAAAGTCGGTGCGCACAAAGCCCGCCGCATACAGATCGCGGGCCAGAGTACTGGTTTCGGCAAAATTGAGCTTGCACCCGAGGGTGTGAAACGAAGCGCGAAGTCCGGTGGGAAGCATCCCGCGAATTTAGCGAATTTTCGCGGCTATCTTTGGCCCGAAATGCTTCGTTTTGCTTGGAATTCTGCGCGCCTCGGGCGCCTGCTCGCAGCCGGCGCAGTGGCCCTCGTTGCCCTGCAGTGCCAGACCGAAAAGACGAGCCATGAAGGCATGCTCTTTCGCTACAACGAGGCCAGCGGAATCTCATCGCTCGACCCCGCTTTTGCCCGCGATCAGGCCCACAACTGGGTGATTCGCCAGCTGTATTCCACCCTTTTTGAGACCGACTCTACGGGCCAGCTTCGCGGACTCCTTGCCGAAACATGGGCCACCACGCCCGACGGACTGCATGCCGGAATCCGCATTCGCCGTGACTTTGTCGCCCACGACGACCCCTGCTTTGAGGGTCAAACGCACCACCTCGACGCCTTTGATGCCGCAGCCAGCCTTCAGCGCCTGAAGCGCCCATCGACGGCATCCCCCGGAGCCTGGCTACTCGAATCCCTCGACTCGGTGTGGGCCGCGACGCCCGACTCACTGGTGTTTACCCTGACGTCGCCCGATCCAGCACTTTGGAGCAAGCTGAGCGTGCCCTACACGGCGGTGGTTCCGCGTCAGGCCATCGCGCGCTACGGCGCGGCGTTGAGCGAGCATCCCGTCGGTTCGGGTCCCTTTCAGTTCAAAGCCTGGCAGCGCGGCCAAAAGCTGGTATTGAGGCGCCACCCCAACTATGCCGAGCGCGATGCCAAAGGGCGGAATTTGCCCTACCTCGAGGCCGTCAGCATTACGTTTACGCCCGACCGCCAATCGGCGTTTATGGCGTTTGTACAGGGCGAACTCGACTTTTTGACGGGCATCGATCCCAGCTACAAAGACCAGTGGCTCGACCCCGACGGCAGCCTCAAGTCGCAGTGGCGGGGGCGTTTTACGCAGCGCACGGCGCCCTTTCTCAACACCGAATTTCTCGTGGTGCGCTACGGTCCCAGCAATCCGAGCTACCTCGCCGACGTGCGGGTGCGCCGGGCCCTGAACTGGGCGGTGGACCGCGACGGAATCATTCGCTACCTCAAAAACGGCTTGGGTGTTCCGGCTCACGGCGGAATCCTACCCGCCGGCATGCCCGGCTACCGACCGGCATCAGAATGGACGACGCCGTGGAGCTACCGGCCCGACTCCGCACGTATCCTACTCACTCAGGCCGGACTACTCACCGCCGACGGCCGTCCCCAGCCCGGAATCCAACCCCTCATCTTGAGCACCACCGCATCCTACCGCGATGTGGCCGAATTTCTTCAAAGTGCATGGACCCAACTTGGCCTCCCGGTCGAAGTCCAGGTGCTTCCGTCGGCCACCTTTCGCGAAGACAAGGCTCAAGGTCGCCTCGGGCTGTACCGCGCGAGTTGGATTGCCGACTACCCAGACCCCAGCAACTACCTGATGCTGTACGGCGAATCAGGCGGCCCCAACGTCAGCGGATTCACCGGCTTGTCGGGCTACCCCGATTTTTGCGCGGAATCCGATCCAAACCAACGTACCCAACAGGCCGCCCAACTCGATGCGGAACTGCACCGCCAGGCGGCCCTTATTCCGCTCTTTTATGACGTCAGCCTCAGGGCATGGCCCAAGGAATGGATTGGACCGCCGCCGCACCCAATGAACGAATTGGACTTGCGCCGGGTCAGAAAGTGACATAAGGTTAGATTTACTAAACTTTTTGTCACGTGATTCAATCGATGCTTTAGGCAATTGAAGCCAATAGCCAGCAGCCAGTAACTAGCGACTAGCTACGAGCACCTAGTTGCTTGAAATGGCCACCCTCACGGGGTTGTGGTCGCTCCACGTCTGCTTGACGACGCGGTGTTCGAGGGCGGACCACTGGCCGCTGGTCCACACCCAATCGATGCGCAAAGGCACGAGGCGAAGGCCGCGGTAGGTGCTTGCCCAGCCAGCTCCGCACTGAATGAAGCTGTCTTGGCCCAAAGCGCGCAAGCGGCGGTGGGTGGCCGAGGTGGGTCCGTCGTTGAAGTCGCCCAAAACCACCACGGGTCGAGGGCTTTCGGCCCACCACGCGGCGAGGGATTCGGCCTGAACCGAACGCGGCTCGGCGCGTCGAACCATGCGGCGAAGCAGCAGCTTAGCACTTTGCCACCATCCCGCCTTGGCTTGCTCGGATTGGGCTTCGCGCAGGTCTACGTCGGTGCTGACCAAGTGTACGTTGGCCACGCGCAGCGTGTCGCCCTCGGGCAGCAGCACGTCGGCCCAAATGAATCCGATTCGGCCAGAATCGCCGGGAAACTCCACCTGGTCCCACTGCACAATGGGGTAGCGGCTGTAAAGTGCAAGGTCAAAGGCCGCCACGCGGTAGGGGAGCGCGGAGCGAAGCGGAGCTTCGGCCGCGGTTCCGCCCCGAACATCTTGAAGCGCGAGAATTTCGGTGTTCAAATCAAGCGCGAACTGCGCCATACCAGACACCGTAGCTGAATCGTCGGTCCAGGTGCGGTTGCGCCAGTGGTGCACGTTCCACGACGCCACAGAGATGTGGGGCCCCAGCGAATGCGACGGCGGAGTCCGCACCTGCATCCAGCTGCCCATCGGAGTCCACAAGAGGGCGAGAAGGGTTCCGCCCAAAAGTGCCGACGGGTGAAGGTGGGCGGTGGCCATGAGGCTCCAAATCACGTGGTAAAGTGCCAGGTAGGGCAGCGTCAGGCTGAGCGGAGCGAGCAGCGCGACGTCAGTGGCCATACCCATCCATGCCAGCCCCGTGACCGGTAGGACCAGCAGCTGCGGAATCCACCACCAACGGCGGCCCCACTTACTTCGTTTGGCTGTGGCGGGCAAGGACTTTGCGTTCGTGAGCGGTGAGTGAATCGTAGCCTTTGGCCGAAATTTTGTCGAGCAACTGGTCGAGGCTGGGCTCGTTTGGGCGCACTACGCTAAGCGGGCTTTTAGGCTTAGAGGTCTTGGGGCGGAACCGCTTCGCGGTCCATCGCGGCCGCGACCAATCGAGCAAATGGGGTCTGCTTGCCAGGAACCATCCGCCTGCAGCCCCTGCGAGGTGCGCAGCCCTCGCGGTGGTGTCGGGCGAGAAAAGGCCGATCACGTCCATTCCCAGCAGAATGGCCAGAACGACCCAAAGCTTGAGCTCAAGGATGAAGAACAGGCGCACCTTGAAGTCGGGCATGCGCACGGCGGCGGTGGTGAACACGGCATAGACTCCGGCAGAGGCGCCCACGACCACGGCGGGACGCCAGATTCCGGCGAACCAGGCTCCGAGCGCCCCAACAAACACGCCCACCGCAAAGAGCCGAAGGATTCGCGGTGCAGGCCAAAGGGTTTCGAGCAGCGACGCGGTGAAGTAGAGGGTGAGCGCGTTGAATACAAGGTGCAGCAAGCCGTAGTGCAGCGCGCCGTAGGTGAGTAGGGTCCAGGGTTGGGTGAGGGGCTGGATTCCGCCCGTGTGAAGGGCAAAGAAGCGAAGCATTCCGTGCTCGGCGGGCCACCCGAGTGCCCAGCCGGCGAGTTCAAATCCGGTCTGAATCAGAAATACGAGCACCAACCCCGCGATGAGGCGGTGAACCGGGCTCTGCTGGATCCACAAGCGAAGTTGGTCGGCGGGGCGCACAGTTGAGGTGGTTTAGAATCGGGTTCCGCTGGACTGCCAGCGCTTGATGAGCAGAAACCCAAAAATCATTCCGCCGACGTGGGCAAAGTGGGCAATGCTGGATCCGGAATTGGCGACTCCGTTGAACAGTTCAAAAAGGCCATAGATCGCCACAAAGTACTTTGCTTTAATGGGCAAGAGAAAGTACAGGTAGATCTGCTGGTTGGGGTACATCATTCCGAACCCAAGAAGAAGGCCGAATACGGCGCCCGAGGCTCCGACCGTCGGCGTCATTGCTAGCGACTGCATGAAGTAAAGGGCCTCGCCACTGCCGGTTGCGGCGTGCAGGTTAAAGGCTTGAACGTACTCCCAGTAGTTGACGCCGAGGTGCAGTGCGGCTGCGCCAAATCCGGTCACGAAGTAGTACAGCAGAAAGCGCTGGCTGCCCCATCGGTTTTCGAGCGGAGTCCCAAACATCCACAGCGCGAACATGTTGCCGAGAATGTGGCCGAGTCCGCGCGTATCGTGCAAAAAGAGGTGGGTGACGAGCTGAAAGGGTTTAAACAGGTCGCTGGTGGGCAAGTAGAGTCCGAATCGGCCAATCACGTCGATCCCCATTCGCCCAAAGACGATGGAAGCAAAAAAGGCGAGACCGTTGATAATCAGCAGGTTTTTAACAACCGGCGGAAGAAAGCTGAAGCCAGAGGGGCGGTAGTACATAGTTTAAAAGAATCGGGCAAGTTCGTCGGCGTTGAGCAACCGGGCAGTGGGCCGACCAAGGTCGTCGGTCCAGGGGTCGCTGCACGCAAAAAGTCGGTCCATCACGTCTTGAACGTCAGGGTGGCGTCGCGGATGGGCGTTGAGCCACTGGCTAATCCAGGTGCGCAGTTCGCCGTCGTCCTCGGGGTCGAGCCGAGAGAGTCCCTCAAGCCAGTCGATTGAGGCTTCGGGGGCGCAGAATCCGGGTCCGGCGGTCCATATCCATTTGGAATCGAGCGCTTCCCAGGCAAAGCCCCACGTCGCGAGTCGGTCGTTCCAGGCGTCTGAAAACCCGGGGGGCGGCGTCCATTCGAGCGGAAAAAGCCAGTTTTGACCGTTGCGTGGGCTTCCGTCGGTCCAGCGCTCGAGGTCGATGCGGCGCTGGGCGCGCTCGAGGTGCACCACGACCAACTGGTCGGGCATGGGCACCAGGGCATACATTCCGGCCACACTGAGGGCACGTCCCGTCGCACCCGGACGCTCGACCGAGGGCTCATGCGACTCGTCGTTCCAGCCGTGGCTCGGAAGTTCGAGTTCGCGCTGAAGTCCGCGTTCGGCATCGGTTGGCGGCGCAAAAAAGTTCAAATTTGCCCGGATTCCTGAGCTGCTCGGGCGATGGGGCTCTGCGGCAAAGGGGTTGAAGCTGGTGTTGACATAAACCCCGGGGGCCTCAGGCTTGGTTCGCGTGCTCCAGTCGATGTGTTCGCCCACAGGAACCTCAAAGTCAAGGGTGGGCGCAATTTGGTGGATTCCCAAGGCGCGGCGCACGGCACTGCGCACCATGGCATACACCCCGCGCTCGTCGTCAAACTTGATTTCGGTCTTGGCCGGGTGCACGTTGACGTCGATGCGTTCGGGGTCGAGCTCGAGAAAAAGTACGTAGGCCGGGTGCTGGTCGCCAGAAATCAAACCCTCAAATGCCTCGAGAACAGCGCGGTGGATGTACGGGCTGCGCACGGTGCGGCGGTTCACAAAGAGGTACTGGTCGCCGCGGGTTTTGCGCGCTGCTTCAGGCCGAAGTACAAATCCGTGCACGACCACCAAGTCGGTGGGTTCGTCAACCGGAACCAACTGCTCGTTGCTCCGCCTTCCAAGCACGGCGGTGGCGCGCTGCCGCATGTTTCCGGGCTCGAGTACGCGTTCGTCGCTTCCGTTGTGCCTGAGAATCATTCGCACCTCGGGGTGGGCGAGGGCCAACGCATCAAACGTTTCAAGCACGTGGCGGAATTCGACTGTATCGGACTTTAAAAACTGGCGTCGGGCAGGTACGTTAAAAAACAAGTTGTCCACGGTGACCGTAGTGCCGACCGGGCCGGGGCTGGGGCTGCTGCCCTCGTGGACGCCGCCCGAACAGCGAAGCTCGATGCCCACTTCGTAGTCGGCGGTTCGCGAGCGCAACTTCAATTGCCCCACAGCGGCCATCGACGCGAGGGCCTCGCCGCGGAACCCCATAGTGGTCAAGGCAAAGAGGTCGTCAGGCTCGCGAAGTTTTGACGTCGCGTGCCGCACCAAGGCCAAGGTCAAATCTTCAGGATCAATGCCGTGCCCGTTGTCGCGAACCTGAATGCGGGTGCGTCCAGCTTGGTTGAGTGTGACTTCAATCTCGGAGCCGCCTGCGTCGATTGCGTTCTCCACGAGTTCTTTGACAACCGACGAAGGCCGCTGTACGACTTCGCCAGCAGCCACGAGGTTTGCCACCGATTCTGGCAGGACGCGAATCGGAACTCGGTTCATCGCAGCAGCAGGGAGGCGAGTACGAGCAAACCGACGGCTATCCCAGCCATTCTCACGAATTGACCACGGCCTGACGTCGCGGTAGTTCGCTTTGCAGACCACGCTTGATGGAGTCGCTCTTTGCGGGCCTCCGCACTTTGAGGTTCCTTGGAACCGAGCTGTTCCAAACGCTCTTTGCGCTCGTCGTAGTACCGGTGCTGGAGTTGGAATCCGCGCGGAGTCCGTTGGTTTTTAAACAATGAAAAAAACGCCATAGTCCCCCAAAGGTACCGCGATTTTTTGGCCTACTTTGGGGGTAATGATTTCACCCCGCAGTATTTGGACGGCGCTGCTCTGCAGCATATTGACGCACAGCGCAGTGCATGCGCAAAACCTCGAACGGCAACTCGGCCAACTCATCATGGTCGCGGGCTACAGCAACAAAGGCTCGGCCGAACTCGACCGACTTGAGGGCATGGTTCGCCGTGGCGAGGTGGGCGGAATCATTTGGATGCAGGGCGGCCCCGAACGCCAGCGTGCTGCAGTACAAAGGCTGCAGGCTGCCGCGCCGATTCCGCTGATGATGGCCCAGGACGCCGAATGGGGCGCCGCCATGCGCTTGGACAGCCTACCGCGCCTTCCGTGGCCCCTGACCTTAGGTGCCACGGGTGATACCAGCCTCGCGCGCCGCTACGGCCGCGCCCTGGCCACCGAATCCCGCATGTTGGGCGTGCACGTCAACTTTTCGCCGGTGGTCGACGTCAACACCAATCCGCGCAACCCCATCATTGGACAGCGCGCGCTGGGAAGTGATCCGCACCGTGTCGCCCTGCTCGCAAAGGCCCAGATTCGCGGAATGGAACAGGCCGGAGTCATGGCCTGCGTCAAGCACTTTCCCGGCCACGGCGACACAGAATCCGACAGCCACCACACCCTGCCCACGGTGGGTCGTCCGCTTCGCGAGCTCCGTCGCCTCGACCTCGCTCCGTTCGCCGCGACGTTTGATGCGGGCGTAGGCTCGGTGATGGTGGCGCACGTCAATGTTCCGGCGCTCGACGCCAGCGGAACCCCGGCCTCGCTGAGCAAGGCCGTGGTCACCTACTGGATGCGCGACAGTCTGAAGTACGACGGACTCAGCTTTACCGACGCACTCAACATGAAGGGGGTCGCCCAAGACCTCGCCCCCGGCGAACTCGAGGTGCGTGCCTTTGAGGCGGGCCACGACGTGCTGCTCTTTGTTGGGAATCCACGTGCCGCCATTGCCGCGCTCAAGGCTGCCGTGCGCAGCGGCCGAATCGATTCGGTAGAGGTTCACCGTCGCTACCAGCGGATCCGTGACGCCAAAAAACAGTGGAACTGCGGGGCGCCGCTCCCCCCGGCCAACTATGCTGCCCAGCGCACCGAATGGGACGCCCTGAGCCGCGAAATCTATGCGCAGGCCTTTACCGCGGTAAAATCTGCTCCGGCCTGCGATGCGGTTGAGTTTGTGGGCGAAGGGACGCCTCCGGCAGGACTACGTGCCGCCACCGCAGCCGACCAGCGCGTGGTGCTGATTGTTGCCCCCTCGACCTCAACGGCCTGGAAGAAGGGCGCGTGGACCGAAGAAATGAAGGCCGCCCTCGCCAAGCACCGCGCTGCGGGTCGAAAAGTCTCGGTGGTGCACCTTGGCAACCCCTACGGACTGCGCGGTCAACCCGTCGAAGACCTCGAAGGCCTGTGGGTTGGCTACGAGAATACCCCTGAAACGCGCGAACTCGCAGTTCGCGTGGCCAAGGGCCAGCAGGCTGCGCCGGGGAGCCTTCCGGTCAGCGGAATCCCTGCGCCCAAATTTTGGTCGAACGCGACCCCTGAACAGGCGGGATTCGCCCCCGACCTCGCCGCACAAATCGCGGCGGTCGTGCAGCGCGGGCTTGATGCCAAGGCCTACCCAGGGTGCCAAGTGTTCGTCGCCCGCCACGGCGCGCTCGTTCACCACAAAGCCTACGGGACGGTAGACGGCACTACCCCCGCGACCCCCGAGACGTGGTACGACGTGGCCTCGGTGACCAAAATTCTCGCGAGCGTTCCGCTTCTGCTGCGCGCTGAGAGCGAAGTGCCCGACGGATTCACGTCCCGCCGCATGGATGAACTGCTGCCCGAGCTCAAAGGTTCCGCGATTGGACGCGCTACCGCCGCCGACGTCCTCGCGCACCAGTCGGGGCTGCCGGCGTGGATTCCGTTTTACAAACCCATGATGCGCCAAGACGGAGGCTTTGACCACCGCTACCTGAGGACCGTGCGCGACACGGTGTACCGACTGCCTGTGGCGCCGGGAATCTGGGCTGCGGAATGGATGCACGATACGCTGATTGCACGCATTGCCCGGGCACCCCTCGGTCCGAAGACCTACCTGTACAGCGACCTCGGGTACTACCTCTTTCAGCGCTACCTCGAGCGCCGCGACGGGCGAAGCATTGAACGCCAGCTCGAAGACGACTGGTACGCACCCTTGGGTGCCGCGCTGGCCTTCAACCCCAAAGGCGGAATGCAGATTGCGCCCACCGAGAACGACCGCAGCTTTCGCCGACAGCAGCTTCGCGGAACCGTACACGACCAAGGCGCCGCCCTGCTCGGAGGCGTCGCCGGCCACGCCGGAATCTTTGGTACGGCCGAAGGCGTAGGCCGTATGATGCAGCTCTTTCTCAACGAGGGCCAGGCCAACGGACTGAAGTTTGCCCATCAAAAGTCGATTCAGCGGTTTACCGCCTGCCACGCATGCGACCAAGGCAACCGGCGCGGACTGGGCTTTGACAAGCCCCAGCTCGACGGAAGTGGCCCAACGTGCCTCTGCGTGAGCCCGCGCAGCTTCGGCCACACCGGATTCACCGGTACCTTTGCCTGGGCCGACCCCGAATCCGGAATCGTTCTGGTGTTCTTATCCAACCGTGTCTATCCCGATGCCAGCGTCAACAAACTCGCCCAAA